>JBMTWK010000097.1:0-8721 GCA_049452395.1 Prochlorothrix sp.
CCACGGGGGGATTGCCCCTACCAGGTCGGTTAAATCGCTAAAGTGGGATGCTCCCGCTGCTTTGCCCCAGGGTCGGGAACTCCGCAATGGCTGTCCTATCCCTTGGTGTTCCAGACATGGCGCTACAGATCGCGGGGGATCGATCGGCGGTACATTTCACACAGGTGTGCAATGATATCGATCAGGGTCAGGCGGTAGTCGAGCAGAATCTCTTCGCTGCGTCCCTCCATCTTCAGTTGCTTAGAAAACTCATCCATGAGTTCCATGTGTAGCTCAACAACATTGGTGACGGGGATGTCAGCAAAGAAAGTGAGGTTGACAAACTCATCGATCAGAGAGTTGAGCTGGTTTGAAGCTTCAAAGTAGTTCAAAACAATATCTCGGTACAGTTGCCGCAGCGCATCCCAAAGCTCCTGGGCCTCGGCAGGCGGCAGGTGGCGCAAAAACTGTTTTGAATCCCGCTTATAGTACACGCCTAAATATCCCAAACGTTCCTTGAGCTTTTCGGACAGACGTTGCTGCTGCTGGACGAGCAGTTGGCGGCTACTGGAATGGTGCTCGGCTTGGGGGAGAGTGGCTGAGAGACCGCTCAGGCGAGTGAGGGGCGAAAGTTGCAAAAATTGGACGATCGCGCGATCGATCGCCTGGTTAATCGTATATTGACTGTCTTGCGGTTGCCAGACTTCGGCGGGGTGATAGAGCGGTTCCGAGTAAATTAGCTCGGCCCCTGGGGGTTCGTCGTCCCTGGGGTTGCTCTCCCTAGGGCCGGGGGAACTGTCGGGATCGGCGGCGTTGTCCCCTGTGGCGGGGGTCTGGGTGCTTGGGGCTTGGGGGGAAGGGGTCGAACGGGCTGGGGGAACTGCTGTCCCGATCGTCTCCGTCAGAATCACCGTCGGCAGAAGGGTGCCGCGCTGGACCAGCTCATGGAAAGTTGTGGGCAACCTGTGGGAGGCTTGGACCACTAGACAGTCAGGCGGTTGCTCAGACGCGATCGCCTCAACAAAGTTCTTCAGGTCTAGATGATAGGTCAAGCGGTAGCGATCGTGGTCGAGCGATCGCAGGAAGCTGTCCACAAGAGCTTCAGATTCTATTAAGGCGTGAATAGACAACTGCGATAGCACGGGCAGAGAACAGGGCTGATGGAACAAACAAGATGACAGGCTCAATTACCCTCAAAAGTGCTGCTACCCAGTAGTTGCTGCCCAGTAGGGATCACCAAGTGTTGCCACCCAGTGTCGCCATCTCAGGAGTTCCTACCCAGTAGTTGCTGCCCAGTAGGGATCATCAAGTGTTGCCACCCAGTGTCGCTACTGCCAGGGTAATGGGGAACCAATGAACGGTGGAGCTTGTAGAGCTACCAGTTTTGAAGTCTTGGCGCTGGACTGGGAAAAATGACCCGGTTGCAGCCTTAGAGCTGGGTTGCGCGGTTCAGGTTGCGCGGTTCTTGTTGCTCTGTTTGAGTTGCACAGGTCTCGTTACGCTGTTGCAATACGCTTCTTCCTCCCTGTGAGATTGCTTCTCTCTTCAATCGGGCACCGCTGACTGAGTACCTCTGTACCTCTGAACTTGGCACTTTTGGTGTAGGTGGTCTCCTGCACTGCCAAAGGCTAGCGTCATCTGGCTAGGATGAAGGCTGGCAAGGTTTAGGGCAGTGTGCGGTTTCCACGGGCGGGGAATGGAGTCAGTATGGGTGGGGACCGGTGAAACAAGCGAGGTGAGTGTGAGAGGGGAGACTGTAGCCCACTTGAACTAGTTGGACCGGAAAAGTTCGAGGTGTGAGTCCAATAAAAGTACAAATGAATTACTTAAGTGGATCTAGGGTGGCTTATTACTACTAAATTATATCAAAACTATTGTTTTTTATTAATTTTTTAGATTTATCCCTCTTATTACCGGTTTAGATTGATCCCCCAGCGCCCCCAGTTCATCGGTTCAGAGGGTTCCGTTGGGCTGCACACCATCCGGCGGGCTGTTGCAAGGTTGATTAGTTTAGAAGGGCAGGGAGAAAAGCTGTTGGAGGAAGGCTTTGCCGTTGGCTTCTAGGTCGCCGTCGAGGGAGAAGGTCAGGCTGTGGATCTGGAGGGAGTTGACGGGGAGCGCGAGGGGAGGCGAGAGGGGTTGGGGGTAGATGAGGCAGGCGGTGGAAAGGTTAAGGGCGGTGGCATAGGCGATCGCCTGGTAGAGGTCTGCTTTTGTAATGTCTTTGGCTTGGTTGGGGGTTTTGTATTTTGTGTCGAGGACAAGGCGGGGGGTTTGGGTGGCGCGATCGGACAACATCAGGTCTGGCCGGATGCTGTGGTCGGGGGAAAGCTGCTTTTTAGGCTGAAAAGTGAGGGATAAGCTGCCTAAATGGCTTTCTAAGTCGGGTAAATCTAGTTTGGCTGGGTTTTTCAGTTTGTCTTGGAGCCACTGCGCGATGAACTTTTCAAAAAGCTCATTCATATTGATCAAGAAGGGGAGCATTTGCCGATCGCCGGGGTTCAAACTGGGGCCGGTTTGCTCCAAAAAGAAGCGACAGTGGGCGGGTAGGGGCTGATAGTTTTGGTTGAGGCGATCGTAGGGGTGTTGGGTGCAGTGGTGGGCGGTGTGGGGGATGAGGCTGATGCTGCCGTGGAGGGCGCGGTAGGCTTGGCGGACGGTGGCGGCGGCGGGGCTGTGGGGGAGTTGTTGGAGGATGCTGTGGCGGCGGATTTGGTGGAGGGTCCAGAGGAGGATTTGGTTGTGGGGGAGGTCGGGGGTGAGGTGGGGGTAGCGACAGGGGAGGGCGGGGGTCCAGGGTTGGCGGAGGTGGCGATCGAGGTCGAGGCGACCGCGTAGGGTGGTGCGGCGATCGTGGTGTTCACGGTAGCTGTGGTAGAGTCCTTTGCGGGTTCGATCGAGGATGTTTTTAGCTAAAATTTGGGCCAGGGTTTGATAAAAGTCCTCTAGACTCTCTACGCTGGTAATCCCCTCTAAAAATCGCAAGTTATTCAGGTTATAGGCATATTCCACCATTCTAAAGAGGTTTTGAATGGGGACTTTGGGCCGTAGGTTCAGGCTCAGTTCAGGACTGACGGAGATGCGACCAATGCGCCCTTGGCTCGTGAGTTCCCAGTGATTGCGGTTTTTGGGGCTGGGAAATTCAAGGGATATTCCACAGGTTTCACAGGTTTTCCACAGTTTTTCCCCCAGGTCGGTGGAAATCTGTTGGGCTGGGACTCTGACGGGTTTGTATTCAATGAGATCTAGGCTAAAGGGAGTCATGGGAGGGTTGCAGGTTTAATTTTGGCCTTCAGAGTTTCCCAGCGGTACTGATCAACAATTTCGGGCTGATCGAAAAAGTATTCCTCTAGGTAGGGTTCAATTTCGAGTTGCCAGATGGCGGGGAGTTCTTCGGTGAGGGTCTCGCACAGAAAGAAGCTGGTGCCAAGGTGATAGTTACGATCGCCGATGGTCTGATTCAGATTTTTCAGTTGTTCAATCAGGTTTTCGATAAGATTCCCGTAAGTTCCGCGATTTTGATGGTATTTGCGCAGAATCTCGAAGTCGGGATAGAGGGGGATGAAGGCGAAGCGGCGACGGAGGGCATGATCGACCAGGGCGATCGAGCGATCGGCGGTGTTCATGGTGCCCAGGATGCGGACGTTGGCGGGGATGCTGAAGGGTTGACCGCCCGCTAGGGTAAAGTCTTGGTCATCGCGGTATTCCAGCAGGTACATGAGTTCGCCGAAGACTTGGGCGAGGTTGGCGCGGTTGATTTCGTCGATAATCAGGACGCAAATGCCGTTTTTGTCCCTGGCTTTGTCGCAAAATTCCAGGAATCGACCGGGTTTGAGGGGATATTCAAGGCCATTTGCGCCAGTTTGGGGTCGGATGCCTTGGATAAAGTCTTCGTAGGTGTAGGCAGGGTGAAATTGGATCAGGGTTTGGATGCCGTCGCTGCCGCTGAGGAGGTGTTGGGCGAGGTGTTTGGCCAAGTAAGTTTTGCCGGTGCCGGGAGGACCATAGAAAATCACCTGTTTTTTGCGATGAATTGCCTGAATCCAGCTTTGAAGCTCAACTTCAGAGTGAAAGGTCTCTCTTTCGCAATCAGTTAAGCTAAAGTCAGGGTTAAATTCTGGTGTAATCTTAGACTCGATCGCACCTGCATTTTCGTCTTCATCCTCTTCATCTGGCTCCAGATACGCACCAAGATGGGGAAAGGGATCGTTGTGTAAGGCAAGTAAAACTAAGGGAAATACCTGCTGGTAAACCTGCCTGATCTTGTGGACTAAATCAGCCTTAGAGAGACCTAAGACCTGCTCTTTAGATAGAATGGCTGCGACATGAATATCTTTACCAATAGGCTTACCTAGCCAATCTTGAAAGGTATTGCCATGACGATGAATTGCTTGCCCTTTAGCATTAAATGCAACATCATGACGACTACCAAAAATGAGATTTTCGACTTGTAAAGTCGGCCCTAGTAACGACTCTAGCTCATCTCGATATTTAGAGCAGCTTTCTACAAATTGTTGTCGTTGTCGGCTTCCATACTGCCCAATGTAGAAGCCGAACTCAATCCGCTCATGGCTGATCCAGAGAAAAAGTTGGGCATCCTCAGTCCGCTTGCCACCTTTTGGGTAAAAGGCTCCCCAATAAAAATCCCAGGCTCCACCTTGACCAAAGTCATTTTTAGGAATCCGCGCAAAAATTCGCTTCTCGGTTTCCAGAATAGAGGTGATTGAGTCAGGGAGATCTGCTGCGACGGCCTGCATGAGTTCCTGAAAGGGAATTTCAACCTCCTGCTTAAACCCTTGCTTAAATTGATTGTAGATGGACTGTTGAGGTTGATGGTGTAGTTTTTCCAGTAATGCAAAAGCTTGGGGGCTGAAAGCATGATCAGGATTGATAGAGGGGTGATCTACCGCTTGTAAGACTTTGGGAGAGCTATGATTTGTGTACTGAACTTTCAGATCATATTTTTTTACAGCTACAAGCCAATGGCAAAACATATCAAAGCAATCGAAGTTACTCAGATCAGAGTTAACAATTGTCTGAATATCTTCAGACAGCTCAGAAATCAGTCTTTTACCCGCTTCATTCGCCTCAAAGTATAACTCTAAGCGAGGATATACTCTGTCTCCTGTAAAGTATTCGATCACTCGTTGGGATTTGCTGTTAATGAGTAAAAAGAACTGTGGGTTCAGTGCATTAAGAATAGGGGTTAACATCCCACACTGGAATGATTTAACAGCCTCATTCTTCACGAAACTAGTACATAAACGCTTTAGAAATAGAGGCTTACTGATACAGTCATCTGAATTACAATTCCTGATAAACTCAAAAATCAGAAATGCGGTCTCCTTCCAGTTGCGCCAACTTTTTTTATCATACCAAGCTTTGATATCGCTACCAGTAATGGCAGAAGCATGGTGAATCCAAACCTCTGCCTGACGGTTCTTCTCAGAATCTGAATGGGGTAATAATTTGTGTAGAATCTGATCAACAAGTGTATCTGTCAAGTCTGTCGCAGACTTTACACCTCTGACCTCAATTGCAGCTTGTACGGCCTCAAAATTCTGTCGTCCTGTCTGTCGATGCGCTTCATAAAAGCCAAGATGTTGCTGTCCTGTCGGAGATTGAACAAAGGTTTCCTGAAACTCATGCAGGAGTTCTAAAAGTTCAGATCTTCTTTCTTCAAGCATAGGAATAAGGAAATGTAGGTGTTAGCGCTTAAAGCTCACTATAGTTTGAATATACAGCACATGGCCCCATAGCGTTGAATTTGGGCGAATCCTGTGATTAGGGGGACAGTTGAACGGTAGCGGGTTTGGTAGGGGTCGTGCCCCCGTGCCGACCCTCTTCAGGCCAAAAACCGGGGCAACCATGGGGGGATTGCCTCTACCGCATCGTTCCAGCGTTTTACAATAAAAGCTGCAAACTTCAAGGAGCCAGCAGCCATGGCCAACCCCGCCGTCCTCTGTTTCGGAGAAGTCCTGTTCGATCGCATCGCCAACGAACCCGCCCCCACCGTCGCCGCCGTCCAATCCTGGACCCCCTACCCCGGTGGTGCCCCCGCCAACGTTGCCTGTGCCCTCGCCAAACTAGGCACCCCCGCCGCCTTTCTGGGTTGCATCGGCCAAGACCCCGCCGGAGCCGAACTGCGCACCGTCTTGGCAACTGCGGGCGTTCACACCAGCCACCTCCAGCAGCACCCCAGCGCCCCCACCCGCCAAGTAGACGTACTGCGCGATGCCCAGGGCGATCGGCGCTTTGCGGGCTTTGGAGGCCGGGATACCAACCAGTTTGCCGATGCCCTCTGTGGGCCAGCGGTTTTGGATCCGGCCTTATTTGCCGCCGCGCAATTCCTGGTTGTTGGCTCCCTGGGCCTTGCCGCCCCCACCACCGGGGCCACCCTGCGATCGGCCTATGCCCTCGCCCAACAGCACCACGTCGGCATCGTCCTCGATGTTAACTGGCGACCCATGTTCTGGCCCGACCCCCGCCAAGCCCCCGCCGCAGTTTTGGCCCTCCTGCCCCAGGTCACCGTCTTGAAAGTTGCCGTAGAAGAAGCCGACTTATTGTTTAGCGCCCCGGAAGCTGCTGCAATCCAAGCCAAATTCCCCAATCTCCAGGCAATTCTAGTCACCGATGGGGATAAGGGCTGTCAGTACTGGATTCAGGGCTATCAAGGATTTATGCCCGCCTTTAAGCTGGCAGTGGTGGACACTACGGGGGCGGGAGATGGCTTTGTAGCCGGATTTGTCCACCAATTAGTCACCCAGGGACTGCCGCACGATGCGGGACAGGCTGAAGCTATGGTACGCTTTGCCAGTGCAGTCGGGGGGCTGTGCGCAACCCAACCGGGCGCGATCGCCAGCCAACCCAGCCTCCAGGCTGTCCAGGCATTCCTGACCCCCACCGATTCCCAACCCCCCAGCCCCTGATCCCATGACTGAGATTCGCGAGCTACCCCTCAACCAAATTCGTCGGCCCCTGCCCCGGCAGACCGATCCCGCCAAAGTAGCGGCCTTGATGGAGTCGATCGCCGCTGAGGGACTGCGGGAGCCGATCGAAGTCCTACAAGTTGAGGGTCAATATTACGGCTTTTCCGGCTGTCATCGCTACGAAGCCCACCAAAAGCTGGGGCTTTTAACCATTCGCTGCCGCATTCGCCAAGCGCCGCGATCTGTCCTCGATCGGCACCTCGCCTAACCAGCTTCCCTGAATGCGGTTTAGGGGCGTTGGGAAGGAAAGGGAATGGGGTCGGAAGCCTGCGATCGGGGCAGACTAACCACCTCTGCCTGATGACTTTCCCGCGCCACCCGCACCAGCAGCCCCGCCGTAATCAAACTGGAGAGCATGGAATTGCCGCCATAGCTGAACAGGGGCAGGGGTAAACCCGTGGTGGGCAGGGCACCCGTGGCCACGCCGATATTGAGCAGGGACTGGCCAATGAGCAGGACGATCGTGCCGATCGCCACCAACTTATAAACATTGCGGGTAGCCTGGGACGCTACGACCAGCCCCAAGGTCGCATAGGTTGCCAAAAACAACAGCAGACACACACCGCCAATCAGGCCAAATTCCTCGGCAAACACCGCAAAAATAAAGTCCGTATGCTGAATCGGTAGATAAAAGAGCTTCTGGTGCGATAGGCCAAAGCCGGACCCCCAAATGCCGCCGGATCCGATCGCCATTAAGCTCTGCACTAACTGGTAGCCATCCCCCCGCGCATCGGCCCAGGGGTCCAAAAATGAGGAAATCCGCAGCCATTGGTACTCATTCTGGCTAATACTAAAAATACCGACTACTAGACCCCCCAGAGCCGTTCCCAGCAACTGACTGTAGGGCAGTCCTGCGGAGAGGGCAATGAGCCAGAGCAACATGCCACAGAGGGCCGCTGTACTGAGGTTGGGCTGGAGCAAAATCATCGCCACGACGGAGCCAAAGATTCCTAGCCAAATCAGGCGATTATTCCAGTTGAGGCGAGACCATTGGCTGAAAATACAGGCTCCCTGCAAAATCAGGAAGGGTTTAATTAATTCTGAGGGCTGGAAGGGGATGGGGCCGATGAAAATCCAGCGGGTGGCCCCATTGATGGAGGTGCCCAGGCCGGGAACCAGAGTTAGCCCAATGAAAAAGAGAAAGGTAAAGAGGAACCAAGGGGCGGCTCCTAGGATCGATCGCAGGGGGGTATGGACAATTTTGTTAAACAGGACCAGGCCGATAAAGAGCCAAATCAGTTGGCGTTTGAAGTAGTAGAAGCCATCTCCGGCTTCCATTTCGGCCACGGGATAGGAGGCGGAAAACATCACCACGAGGCCCACGATCGCCCACAGCAGGGTCAACCACCGCAGCGTCCGGGCAAGGCTGGACCATTCCGAGCTGGAAAAGTCGATGAAGGGAAAGAAATAACGGAGGACAAGGGTCACGACTGTTCGGGGAGGACAGGAAAGCAGAGGCTGTCCTAGGGCTAATCAATAAACGATCGTGACGAATTCGGCAAGCTTTCGGTGCAATCGCACCCTAACCCCCATTAGGGCGTAGCACTCACCCAGACCTTGCCGCCCTCGGCTTGGAAAGCGTCGTAGGCAATGGGGGGCACGGTCATGACTTGGAGGTGCTCATTGAGGAGTTGCCAGCCCTGACTGGGGGACTGCACCTGAAACTTGAGGTGATAGACAAAACTACTGTTGGCGGCTGGATAATTGCTGGGATAGAGTTCCCAGATTTCCAGAATATGACTAGGGCCACAGT
>JBMTWK010000098.1:0-8715 GCA_049452395.1 Prochlorothrix sp.
CACTTATGCCTGGGTTGACTAGGGCCATGGCCTGGATTAAGGGCTTTTGAGGATGGGCTTTGCGAATGGGCTTAGCAAATGGGCTTTGACTATGACTTGGTGGTAGTGGGGGCTACGGCGGCGGCGCAACAGGCTGCTTTGCGGGCGGCTCAGTGGCAGGCCCGTGTGGCTTGGGTGACCCAAGGGGAGTTGGGGATCTGCGATCGGGCTAATTTTCCTCCCCCTCTCCAGAGCGATCGAAGCTCAGCCAAACCCGATCGGGTGGGTTCCCTGAGTTTGGCAGGGGTGGATGTATTGGCGCAGCGGGGGGAGTTCCATCCCCATCCCCAGGTGGCCTTGACGGTGGGCGATCGGGCGCTGCGATCGCGCTTTTATCTGTTGGCTTTGCGTCCAACGCCGATTTTGCCCCCGATCGCCGTTTTGGATCCCGATGTAACCTTTACGTGCCATACCCTCAGCCACCATCCGGTCAATGCCTTACCTACCAGTTGGTCGGTATTGGGATCCAGTCCCCAGACCTTTGCCTGGGCGCAGTGGCTCTCTTCTCAGGGCCATCGGGTTAACCTCACGGTCGCTTCTGCGGCGGGGATCCCCCAACCGTTTCCCAGTGAAGATCCGGCGGTGAATCAGCTTTGTGTGGCCCATTGGCAGGCCCAGGGGATTGCGGTGCGATCGGGTGCGGTGCGATCGGGTGCGGGGCGATCGGGTGCGGAACAGCAAGGGGAAGAAGCCTGGGGGCCGGAAGGGGTTGGCCCAGCTTCACCGCTGGGAGCGCGGGCGGTGGGCTTTTTGGGGGAAGCGCCCCACACTTGGGTGGATGCGGGTTTGGGGCTGGATCGGCTGGGGCTAAGTAATACGGATCCGATCGCCGCCAATGGCTATGGCCAAACGGCCCATGCCCAGGTTTATGTCTGTGGGGGAATGCGAGGCGGCTATGGCTTGCCGGTGTTGGCGGCCCAGGAAGCGACGATCGCGGTGGATCATGC
The DNA here is from genome assembly GCA_049452395.1 of Prochlorothrix sp. Lineage (GTDB taxonomy): Bacteria > Cyanobacteriota > Cyanobacteriia > Prochlorotrichales > Prochlorotrichaceae > Prochlorothrix. Next base: position 987 of record JBMTWK010000098.1, read on the forward strand.
CCTCGGTCAGCGGCCCCAACCGCTGTACTACGCCAAAATCCCCTATATTTTGCCCTTAGATCCCCCTGTCCTGCGCGTCGGTCTAACGGAAGCCCAAGGCCGTCGCTTTTTCCGCCGCCAGCGAATCATTAGCCTTGTGGCAACTCCCCTCGATCCGGTGACGGGGGAAACCCGTTGGGCCAAGGTGGTGCTGCTGGGATCGGGGCGGATTGTGGGGTTCCATGGGGTGGGGCAGGGGTTGGAGGGACTGCTAGGGGTGATGGCGGCGGCGATCGGGCAGGGGGTGCCGTTGGGGCAGTTGGGGAATTGGGCAGGGGATGCCTGGAGCTATGGGGTGGTGATGGATTGGGGCCAGCAGTGGCAACGGTGGCGTTTGGCGGATTTTCCGCCGTTTGAGCGTCGTTTACGGTGGTTTTTTAACTTGCAGCGCACGGGAAACTTTTAGGCGGGGTTTTGTGCCCTGGGGTTTTGTGCGGTGAGGTTTTGTGAGCTAAGGTTTAGGGAGGTTGGAAGCAATCACCATGGAGTCTGCCCAAATTTGGCTGATTGGCGGCACCCAGGAGAGTCGGATCCTCGCGGAAGCACTGGTGCAAGCTGGGATTCCGACCCTGGTGACGGTTACCACTGAGGGCGGTCGATCGCTCTATCCCCATTGTCCAGGCTTGAGGGTGAGGGTTGGGCCGATCGAGGCTGCTGCCATGGCGAATTTTATCCAAAGTCAGAGCATTGCCTTGATTCTAGATGCTTCTCATCCCTTTGCGACGATCGTCTCGGCGGGGGCGATCGCGACGGCCCAAACCTGCCAAATTCCCTATTTACGCTATGAACGGGCGACGGTATCGCCGCCAGTGGATCAGCAATCAAGCATTATTCAGACGATCGCGGATTGCGGCGATGATGCCAGGGGAATTCAAGCCTTACCCTTAGCAGGAGAGCGGGTTTTACTGATTTTGGGTTATCGTCGCCTGGGGGCGTTTCAGAGCTGGCACGATCGCGCGACGCTGTTCACCCGGATTCTGCCCTCGAAAATTGCCCTTAAAACAGCGCTAGAGACGGGTTTCAGCCCCGATCGTATGATTGCGCTGCGTCCGCCGGTCAGTTTTGAGCTAGAGGTTGCTCTGTGGCGACAGTGGCAGATTTCCCTAGTGATTGCGAAGGCTTCAGGAAAAGCGGGGGGAGAGGACGTAAAGCGGCGAGTGGCTGAGACTTTGCGGGTTACTCTGCTGCTCTTGGCGCGGCCACCGTTACTGTATCCCGCTGTGACGGAATCGGTGGAGGCGGCGATCGATCGTTGTCGGCAAGCGTTGCGCTGGGGAAGCTAGTACAGCAGCGGGGATCGGAGGATCCCTCGCCCCTGGCCCTTCTTCCAGGGGAGAAAGGAGAGTCAGATCGTGGAAGAATCTCACATTGGAAGCATTTTTAGGGGTATAGTGCCCCTTTAGTTCCCTTCTGGGGGGCCAAAACCGGGGCAACCACGGGGGGATTGCCCCTACCGTAGCCGGTTAACTCCCTTCAATGAGAGTGTTCCAAGATTGTTCTTCTAGGGCGGTTGCGGGATGTAAGGGCGCTCTTCTTAAAAAATGGTTATTGAATGCTTGCAGACCTAAAATGTGTAGAACCATGGGGAAAGGCGTAACCCAGTTGCGATAATCAGCCCTCACGATAGGATGACCCGTGATTATGGTCCCTTCTCCCCCTTCTGGCGATGCTTCGCCGAATCCTGCCCCACGATCGTCGAGTTCCTCAGCCGCTTGGTCGGAACTGGCGCAAGCCCTTCAGCAAACCCTCGATCGGTTGGATGCGATCGATCGGCGTTTGGATGCCTCTGGCAGTGCGGAGGCCGTGACCCTGAAGGTGGTGGTGGATAGTGCCCCTGAGCGAGTGGAACGCTGGAGGCAGTGGCTGAGCCTAGGGATTACGGTGTTGGCGGCGGGAGGAGTGCTCTGGGCGCTGGGACAGCCCCAGGAGGTTGCAAAATGGGCGAGACAAGCCAATATCGTCAGTATTGGGCCAGAGGGCTTTGCTTTTGGTCCAGAAATTGAAGCGACGGAAACGAAGGTCCAGGTTTTGACGGCTCAACGGGAAGCCCTGAGTCAACTGGCCCAAAATCCGGAACTGTCCCAACCGGAAGTTACGGCTGTCCTGGACCAGTCTTTGCAAAATCTGGACCAATTGATTGTGGGGGAACGGCAACGGCTGCAAACCCTTGATCAGGAGTCCCAAGTTCCCGGAACGCCTGCCAATGGCGCAGACACGCCCCTAAATCCGCCGGATCCGCTAAATCCGGCGATAGAGACGGTTTGGTTGTTGGTTGTTGGTTGTGGGGGCGGATGCGACCGTAGAGGCGGCTCAGGATGAGGTTGCGGCGGCGGCAGCGGCAGGGTTTGGGGCAGCGCGGGTGGTGCAGCGGGGAAGTTGGTACCGCACGGTGATTCCCTTTGAAACGGAGCAGTCTGCCGAGGCAGGCCAAGCTGAGTTGCAGAAGCAGGCGGTTTTCCGCGATCGGGGGCTGTATATCAAGCCCCAGGGAAGTTGGTGCCCTCAGGCAGACTTTAATGCTGAGTCAGGGGTGTTTCTGGGTTCTTGCTAACGTGAGTTCGACGGCCCCTCACCCCCCAGCCCCCTCTCCCAGCACGGGCGAGGGGGAGAAACGACAGAATCAGGATTGTAGCCCCTCTCCCCAAGGGAGAGGGGTTGGGGTGAGGGGCAACGGAGCATCTGCCGAACTCACGTTTGCTAGGGTCTGGGTTCAGCCTTTGTCTTGTAATGGGAAAGCAAGGGTAGGGAGGGTAGGAAGACCCTACCCCTGCGGGATTTTGGTGGTTTTTGGGGGGAAAGGGTAGGGTTTCCCTACCCCTACGGGAGTTTGGTGGTTTTGGGGGGGAAAGGGTAGGGTTTCCCTACCCCTACGGGAGTTTGGTGGTTTTTGGGCTAGAAATGGCCTGCTAGGGCGGAAACGCAGCGATCGCAGACCAGGGGATGTTTCTGGTTAAGGCCCACACTGAGGGAGTAATTCCAGCAGCGATCGCACTTGGTTCCCTCGGCGGGGACCACCCCGATCGCCATTTCCTCCCCAACCCAGTGATAATCCGCTGCGGTGATGAAGGCTGTACTGCCGACAATCTCCACCTGGGAGGCAATCAGCAGGTAGCGCAACTCATCCACACCATTGCCCTTGCCGTCGCTGTGGTTGAGCTTGACCAGTTGCTGCGCCCAATGGGCATCTTGGGCCATAATCAGCACCTTTGCGCCGAGGGATGCCCCGATCGCCTTAGCCGTGCGGGCTTTCTCCAGCACCTTATTGGTTTCGTCCCGTAGCCGCCGTAATTGTTCCCAGGCCGGTACCAGTTGCCCATGGCTCCAGTTGGGGGACAGTTGCATCCAACCCGCCCCAAAGACAGAGGCGTGGGGGGTGCTGTAGGGGAGGTTTTGCCAGATATCTTCGGCCATGTGGGAGAGGACGGGGGCGATCGCCTTGGCTAAATTTTCTAGGATTAAAGCCATGACCGTCTGGCAACTGCGGCGGCGGAAGGCATCGGGAGCGCTGATATAGAGACGATCCTTTGCGATATCTAGGTAAAAATTGGAAAGATCGACGACACAGAAGTTTTGCACCGCTTGGAAGAAGCGGAAAAACTGGTAGCTTTCGTAGGCAGCGGTGATGTCATTAAAGACTTCCGTGCTGCGGTGGAGCATGTAGCGATCGAGTTGGGGCAACTGCTCATAGGGGATGGCATCTTCGGCGGGATTGAAGTCGTGCAAGTTCCCCAGAAGATAGCGGGCTGTGTTGCGAATTTTGCGGTAAACGTCGGCGATTTGCTTGAGGATATTCGGCCCTAGGGTCATATCATTGCTGTAATCCACCGAAGAGACCCACAGCCGCAGCACATCGGCCCCGTAGGGCGGCTCCTGTTTTTGGTTTTTGCCGCCATTGATCACCACCTCTGGATCGATGACGTTCCCCAGGGACTTACTCATTTTGTAGCCCTTTTCATCCAGGGTAAAGCCGTGGGTTAGCACCGTCTTATAGGGCGCATAGCCATGAACTGCCACACTGGTGAGCAAACTGGACTGGAACCAGCCCCGATGCTGGTCTGAGCCTTCTAAATAGACATCAGCGGGGTAGTTAAGCTGGTTTTGCTGGATGACACCCGCCCAGGAGGTGCCGGAGTCAAACCAAACATCCATGGTATCGGTGCCCTTACGGTAGCGATCGGCCCGATCGCGGTAGCTTTCCGGCAATAATTCCGCCACTGATAGCGCCCACCAGGCATCGGAGCCTTTTTCAGCCACGATCGCCTGAATATGATTCAAGGTTTCCTCATTCATGAGGGCTTCTCCGGTGTCTTGATCATAGAAGACCGGGATCGGGACTCCCCAACTGCGCTGGCGAGAAATGCACCAATCAGACCGATCGCTGACCATAGCCGTGATCCGGTTTTGTCCTTGGGCGGGAACCCACTGAACCGCCTCAATGGCCGCTAAAGCCTGCTCCCGGAAGCCATCCACCGAGGCAAACCACTGCTCCGTTGCCCGGAAAATAGTCGGCTTTTTGGTGCGCCAGTCGTAGGGATAGCGGTGGGCGTAGTCTTCCTGCAAAATCAGGGATCCTGCGGCTTCTAGGGCTTGGGTGACCTCAGCATTGGCGGTTTTCAGCACATTTAGCCCCTCAAACGGCCCCGCTTCCGCCGTCATGTTGCCCCGCTCATCCACCGGACACAACACCGGCAATCCATAGCGCTGCCCCACCATAAAGTCATCCTGACCGTGCCCCGGAGCCGTATGGACCAAGCCCGTCCCGGATTCCGTCGTAATATAGTCGCCCCCGATGACTACGGGACTTTGGCGATCGAACAAGGGATGCTGATAGGTCGTATATTCCAGCATCTTGCCCATGACCCGCGCCAAGACCTGCAACGGTTGGCCAAACTTCTGGGCTAGGGTTTCCACCAAATCCGAGGCTACGATTAAATACTTAGGCGGTCGGCTCTTGGCATCGGGGGCCAGATTATCGGCTCCGGTATCGACCACGGCATAGGTAAGGTCGCCATTGACGGCCACGGCGAGGTTACCGGGAATGGTCCAGGGGGTTGTGGTCCAGATGGCGAGGCCCAGGTCGGGGACGTATTCCTGGAGGGCGGGGCGCAAGCTGTCGGGGATGCTGAGGACGCGGAAGGCGGCGTAGAGGCTGGGGGAGGTGTGGCCGTCGGGGTATTCCAGTTCGGCTTCGGCGAGGGCGGTTTGGGAGCTGGGACTCCAGTGGACGGGCTTCAGTCCCCGGTAGATGTAGCCCTTGAGGAACATTTGCTTAAAGACTTCCAACTGGGCTGCTTCGTAGTCTGGTTTGAGGGTTAGGTAGGGGGTCTCCCACTCTCCCCATACGCCGTAGCGCTGGAAGCCTTGGCTCTGGTTGGCGACTTGTTGGTGGGCGTAGGTGGTGGCTTTTTGGCGGAGGTCTACGGGGGTGAGGTCGCGGCGTTCTTCCTGCTTGAGGGATTGCAGGACTTTGAGTTCGATCGGCAGCCCATGGCAGTCCCAACCGGGGATATAGCGCACTTTGCGCCCCTGCATCAACTGATACTTGTTAATAATGTCTTTGAGGATTTTGTTGAGGGCGTGGCCAACGTGGAGGCTACCGTTGGCGTAGGGGGGACCGTCGTGGAGCAGGAAGTCTTCACCGGGATTTTCGCGGCTGAGGCGCTGGTAAATCTGCTGTTCCTGCCAATATTGCTGAATTTTCGGCTCCCGAATCACGGCGTTGGCCCGCATGTCGAAGTCGGTTTTCAGAAGGTTGAGGGTGTCTTTATATTGGCCCGGATCAGCTTTACTCACGGTGGTCCTTGGTTGCTTGCGTAGAATAGTGGTTTTGGACAAGGGGGGGATGTGGCCCCGGTTTGCCCCATTATCCTGGACATGGCCCCGCTTCTTCAAGCCCTGGTTCTACCTTGTCTTCCTAGCGGCTGACCAACACCTTTGCCGCTGCCAAAAGAAAAATCTCGGCATTATGGCTGTGCCGAATCGCTTTCCAGCTTACATGGGCTGCCCTGGCTTGGCTCACAGCGGTGGCGGCTTGAAGACGGCTGAAGGACTGGGAGAGGTCGTAATCTGCCTGGTGGCGCAGTTCTTGCAGGTCAATGAAGGTCTGACAAACAAAACTGAGTTCAGGCTCGATCGGAAGCCTTAAAAACTGCCCTAACCACTGAAGCTGCTGGCTGGGCTGTCTGCCACTCTGATATGCAACCTGAATCAGCAGAATGCTGTTCGCCGCTTTTTTCAAATCCCCGTGTTGGTACGTTCTGGCAACGTGGGGCCGCAACGCTACTTTTTGGGTAATGACCTGGGATCCCGAAGCAATGAGGAGATGAAAGAGAGAGTAGTAGGCTGCTGACACCGATCGGCGCAGAGAAGCTTGTTTCGGGTGTTTTGGCTCTAGGGTGGAGAGGTGTTGGGCCTGTTTCAGGAGATCTGTGGCGAGGGTCAAGGGGTTTCCTCCTGGAAAAATGAGATGGCAAAAGGCAGGGGGATATGATTGCCTTGATAGATACGGATGGCGGTGGTGATTTTGTTTAAGCGTTGGCCGAGTTCGAGGCTGGGTTTTTCGATCGTTAAGGTGGGCAGTAGGCCGACTTTGACCCGGATAATTTCTTCGCCGTCGCTGTCGAGGTCGAGGTCGGCTTGGATTTGGGTTACCCAGGGGTCGAGGCCGGTGATGTCTTCGAGTTTGGCTTTGGTTTCGGGGGTGAGTTGGAAGGTCATGGGGTTGGGGCGATCGGGAGGGCTAATGCTATGGGTGAATGCTTCTATTTTAGGGAGGGATCGATCGGGGGGATGGGGTGGGGTTGTGATCGATCGTAACGTTTGCTGTACAGGAACCGGCTAAGCCTGTTAAAGTACCCTGCAAATGCAAGATCCTACTTTCTAGGAAGGCGTGTGCTTCGACGGTTACTCTAATCTCAGCATCGCCTTAACGAGTCTGGCCCCAGGACGGCGCAGTGCTGCCCCGCTCCAACCCTCCCCAGACCGTTACAGGGAATCCCTGTGCCTAAATTCCCCAAGGGTCTTGCTGCCTAACACACCCGCACTCTAAACACTCACGGTCAAGCACTTTGATCGGGTGCATCCCACTTTAGAAGATCTTGGTAGGGGTCGTGCCCCCGTGCCGACCCTCTTCGGTCCAAAACCAGGGCAACCACGGGGGGATTGCCCCTACCAGGTCGTTTAAATTGCTAAAGTGGGATGCTCCCCTTTGATCTTCCCTCCAGCCTGAGTCCCTAGACAACTACAGGCTTCTTACTTCCTACTTCATAGTTATACTGCTAGTCTTTGGTGGGGGAACAGCCGGGTAGTGCCCAATAGGTGAGGATTTCAGAGCTTCAGATCCCGATGCCCCCGTTCCGGAATCATTACACCGGGAGGACTACCCAGCCGAAATCGAATCTGTCAGTGTCAAAGTCAAGTTAACCTTCAGAGGTTCTACTCAGATGTCCGGATCATCAAGAGTGATGTCTGTAGGTAAGCTAATGGGCAATTTAGATCTTAAAAACTTTAGCAGCAACTATGTGGAGAGAAAAATCGAAGGTACTTTGGGTTTTGTCCTGATTTTTGGAGGAATCTTTTTCTTTCGTGGCTGTGGTGACATAATTCAGGTATACGATCCAGTAACAATGAAGCGAGAAAACCAGGGGTATCGCACTAATTATGTATAAAATGTACTTGACAAAGATCCAGA
>JBMTWK010000099.1:0-8667 GCA_049452395.1 Prochlorothrix sp.
TTGCCCCTACGTGTCAAAACCGGGTCAGCACAGGGGGATTGTCCCGATTTTGGGGTCCATCCCACTTTAGACGGGCCAGAGGCCCATCCCACCCAAAAGGTGGTTGTGGGATAGCCGTCTCGGCTGTCCATAGGCGAAAGTGGGATACACCCCGATTTTGTTTGTTGAGGCTCAGTAGGCTCCGGAGTTTTTGTTAAAGAGTAAAAGCGCGGTCTTCACGATTAAGGAGCAGTCGTACCAGAGGCTCCAGTTTTCTTGGTAGCGCATATCGAGCTTTACCACGTCTTCAAAGTCCGTGACATTGGAGCGGCCATTGACCTGCCACTCTCCGGTAATTCCGGGCTTAATATCCAAGCGGCTCCACTGAAGAATTTCGTAGCGCTCCAGTTCGTCGGGGGTGGGGGGGCGTGTTCCGACTAAGCTCATTTCTCCCCGCACTACATTCCAAAACTGGGGAAATTCATCTAAGCTGGTCCGCCGCAAAAAGCGCCCCACTTTGGTAATGCGGGGATCTTCGGGATTCTTGAACAGTGCGCCTTGGGCTTTATTTTCTACGGTGTGTTTAATGGCTTCGGCGTTGATCACCATCGATCGGAACTTCCACATGCGGAACCGCCGCCCCAGCCAAGAGCAGCGCACTTGACTAAAGAAGATTGGCCCGCCGTCTTCTAGTTTGATGGCGATCGCCACTAACGGGAAAATCACAAAGGCCGTGAGGGCTAGGCCACAACAGCCCCCGATAATATCCATCAGGCGCTTGGTTTTGGAGTGGACCGAGGGGTGGGTCATCACCACTGCCGATCGTTGGCTGTAGCCGGTCTCTATTGCGCCGATCGCGGCTGGCTCGTCTCCCTCCTGCACAATGTTGAGCACCTGATCCAACTCGGTGAGGGACAGGGCCATCATGACTGTGGGCGAAACATGGGTTAGCAACAGGTGTAGCCCTTGGTTTTCCACCAGGGTATGGCAGCGCACGAGGGAGCCAATGCCGCTGCTGTCCATAAAGGTTGTCTCGCTAAAGTCCAGCACAATTTGGTCAGGCCGAGGACTTTGCTGACAGGTGGCTTCTACCTGTTGCTTAACCGCCACTGCCTCCGCTGCACTGAAGAGGGGGGGCATCTGAATTTCCGCGATCGCAGGATTTGCAGGGGCGGACTGGGATGAAGCCTCAAAGTTACTGGCCATGGCCTTTGGATGAAAAGATTTAAGAACAGCAGACCACTCTGCGTAATAACACAGACTTGATAAACATACCAACTGGATGTGACCCGGAGCGGGCGCGCCTAAGCTGCACAGCGGTCGTCGTGAGCGTTAGGGTGGAATGGCAGACTCCTGAGTCTAGGGTAAAAATCTAAGAAAACTTCATTTAGCCTGAAGTTTAGTGGTTTGATCGCGGTGGTGGTTCTGGGCTGACCCCGGCAGAACTGGGGCGACCTCGGAAGGATAGCTTCTATGGAATTTTACAAAACGATGGATGCCATGGGGTCTATCTCACGAGTTGACCCCTAGGGTTGACTCTCACCGTTGACTCTCACCGTTGACTCTCACCGTTGACTCTTACTGTTGGCCCCTGTTCCTGGACGGGCAAGGGAAGACAGCGGGGTCTCGTGGGGTCATTGCAACCGTGAGATGTTAGCAATCTTAACGAGGTCTGGGCTTGAGATCCTCCTAGTAACCGCTTGTTATGTAGGTGTTTGGCGAAGCTGGTTCAGGCAAATGGGTTTGGGTGAACAACTGAAAGCGATGAAAGCGACTCCAGCACGGGAGTGTTAGAGGAGTGGAAGTCAGAAGCGGGGAGGCCGAAGGGGAGCTAGGGCACAAAAGTGCAGTGGCCTCTTCCACACCTTAATCGCTATACGTTGGCTAGAGCAATAAAACAGAGGGATTTTTTGGGAGTGTTGCACTTTGGAACCCTGTTCGATCGTGGGATGAGCGATCGTGATGGGGCCGATCGTGGGATGAGCGATCGTGACGGGGCCGATCGTGATGGGGCCGATCGTGGCGGGGCCGATCGGGCTGGGGCTAGGGTCCAGCCCATTTGGGCGGGTTATCTCATGGGGTGGGGCGATCGGTGGGGCAATTCGGTGGAGTAATCCTGCTGTGGTCACTCCAGGTTTTCGGCCCCAAGGGGGGAGCCACGGGGGCGCAACTTCTACCGCGATGCTGCCAAGAGTGGTGATCACAATTCCCGTCAGGATGACAATCCCTCAGCGTATCAGAGGTTTACAGATATCATGGGGTTTGACAAACCTCTAATGCCTCCAGCATGGCCCTGCGCCACGACCATCACCCTCTACAGTCACTTTTTACGGAATCATGTCTGTTTCCACCCGCGATCTCACCCGGTTTAAACAACAGGGCCGGTTAATTACTGCCTTAACAGCCTGGGACTATATCTGGGCCAGGGTTCTGGATCAGGCAGGGGTGGATCTGATTTTGGTTGGGGATTCCCTCGCCATGACCGCCCTGGGTTATGAAACCACCGTTCCCCTGCGCCTAGACGAAATCCTCCACCATGCCAAGGCTGTGCGGCGGGGGGTCAAGAATGCGCTCTTGGTCTGCGATTTGCCCTTTATGAGTTACCAAGTTAGCCCCCAGCAGGCGCTCCAGTCGGCGGGGCGCTGTCTTCAGGAGGCGGAGGCCCAGGCCGTGAAGGTGGAAGGGGGCTATCCTGACTTGGTGCAAACGGTCAAGGTTTTGGTTCAGGCTGGGATTCCGGTGCTGGGCCATGTGGGGCTAACGCCGCAGTCGTTCCATATTCAAGGGCTGCGCCAACAGGGGCGATCGATCGATCACCAAAAACAAATTCACCAGGAAGCCCTAGCCCTCCAAGAGGCGGGAGCCTTTGCGATCGTGCTGGAGCATATCCCCGCTGACCTGGCCCAAACCATTAGTCAAGATTTGAAGATTCCGACGATCGGCATTGGAGCCGGTCCCTACTGCGATGGTCAAATTCTGGTCACCGCCGATGTTCTGGGTTTGGGGGAGTCGATCCCGCCCTTTGCCAAAGCCTACACCGACCTTCGTAGCCTTGCGACCACTGCCCTTCAAGACTTTTGCCAAGAAGTCCGCAGCGGCCAGTTTCCGCCCCCACCTGCCGCCCCTGGCGCGTCTCGGTCTGTTGACATCTCAGGCCGGGGGGACGGGGGAGAAGAGACTGAAGGTGATACAGTGAAACATGCAAAATCTTAGTTCATGGGCATAAGTGGCTATGTCGATCGACGAATACAAGCCGGGACTAGAGGGCGTTCCAGCCACCCTCTCTAGCGTGAGTTATGTGGACGGCAAAAAGGGTTTATTGGAGTATCGGGGTATCGCCATTGAGGATCTAGCCGAGCACAGTAATTTCCTGGAAACCGCCTACCTACTCATTTGGGGAGAGCTGCCCAACCATGAAGAACTTCAGGAATTTGAAGAGGAAATCTACCAACACCGCCGCCTGAAGTACCGCATTCGGGACATGATGAAGTGCTTCCCGGAAAGCGGCCACCCCATGGACTCGCTCCAAGCCTGTGCGGCTGCCCTGGGTCTGTTCTATGCCCGTCGTGCCCTGGACGATCCGGCCTATATTCGCCGTGCTGTGGTGCGCCTGCTGGCCAAAATTCCGACGATGGTGGCGGCTTTCCAGATGATGCGCAAGGGGAATGATCCGATTCAACCCCGCGACGACCTCAACTATGCGGCCAACTTCCTCTACATGCTCAATGAGCGGGAGCCGGATCCCCTGGCTGCCCGGATTTTTGATGTTTGCCTGATCCTCCATGCGGAACACACCATTAATGCCTCGACGTTCTCGGCGATGGTGACGGCTTCGACGTTGACCGATCCCTATGCGGTGATTGCGTCGGCGGTGGGGACGTTGGCGGGGCCGCTGCATGGCGGGGCCAATGAGGAGGTTTTGGATATGCTGGAGGCGATCGGCACGGTCGATCGGGTTCCCGAATTTGTGGAGGAGTGCATTGCCAAAAAGGCCCGCATTATGGGCTTTGGCCACCGGGTTTATAAGGTGAAGGATCCCCGTGCCACGATTTTGCAGGCGCTGGCGGAGCAATTGTTTGAGAAGTTCGGGAGCGATCTGTACTACGGCATTGCTTTGGAACTAGAGCGGGAGGTCTCGGAGCGCTTGGGCCACAAGGGTATTTATCCCAACGTGGATTTCTACTCCGGTTTGGTCTACCGCAAGTTGGGGATTCCCAATGATTTGTTTACGCCGGTTTTTGCGATCGCCCGCGTTGCCGGATGGCTGGCCCACTGGAAGGAGCAACTGGCCGCAAACCGCATCTTCCGCCCCACCCAAATCTACACCGGGGAGCACAACCGCAATTACTTGGCTTTGGACGATCGGGCTGTGGTGCCCAGCGGCATCCTTGAACTAACCAAGGGCCTCTAAAGTCTGTTCTCTGGGGCGAGGTTTCCTCGCCCCTACCATGAATGCCCTCGTTGCTCTCGTTCCCATGCTCCGGCGTGGGAATGCCTACCCCGACGCGACCGCGTCACGTCTGGATCCTGCTCTGCGTTAAAAAGAGGGCAGGTTTAGTTAATTTGGGGGTGGGTAGCCACAATCCCCACAATGCTGCTACCGCAAAAAACAGGCAATAAAACAAAAAAACAGGAGAAATCTAGCTTAGGCTGACTGCTCCTGTCTGTTACTTCCTTTTTCTCAAATTGGGTTCTTAAAACCCTGGGATAGGTTCGATCTGGTTAACACCAACTTAAACCATGCCACCCGCCGCTTGGTAGCGGGCACGGGCTTTCTTCATGGCTTGGGTTGCTTGGATCTTTTCTTGGCGATCGTCGCTGGACTCCGCTTTCCCCATGCGGACTTGAGCCTCATCCAGTTCAGTCTTCGCCGCATCTTTGTCAATCTTGGATCCCTGTTCGGCTCCATTGACCAGAATGGTCACCTCATCGGATTCCACTTCAGCGAACCCCCCCATTAGGGCGATCGAGATCCACTCTTTGGTTGCCCGGACCCGCATCACGCCGATATCCAGAGCAGTCAGCAGGGGCGCGTGACCCCCCAAAATTCCCAACTGGCCGGTGGTGCTGGGCAGAATCACTTCTTCTGCGGGAGCATCCCAGACCGTTTTATCGGGAGACAATACACGAACGGTTAAAGCCATAGCTTGGTGATTTGCACAACAGCATGAAAGGGCAAGAGTGGATTCCCCTCAGTTCCCGCGATGTGCTCCCTAATATCGGGAGCTAGGGAGGAGTTAAGGGGAATCCGGCAGCAAAACTTACTTGGCCTCAGCCTTCAGCTTTTCAGCCTTTTCAAACACATCTTCAATGCTGCCGACCAGATAGAAGGCTTGCTCCGGCAGGTCATCCAGTTCCCCATTGAGGATCATGTTGAACGCCTTGATGTTGTCTTCGAGCTTCACATACTTCCCAGACAGACCGGTGAAGATTTCAGCCACGAAGAAGGGCTGGGACAGGAAGCGCTCTACCTTACGGGCGCGGGCCACAGCCAGACGATCGTCCTCAGACAATTCATCCAGACCCAGAATTGCAATAATGTCTTGCAGTTCCTTGTAGCGCTGGAGGATGGCCTGCACCGCACGGGCGGTCTTGTAGTGCTCTTCACCCACAATGTCGGGCTGGAGCATGGTGGAGGTGGAATCCAGGGGATCCACAGCGGGGTAAATCCCCTTAGAAGCCAAGCCACGGGACAGCACGGTGGTGGCATCCAAGTGGGCGAAGGTGGTGGCCGGAGCGGGGTCAGTCAAGTCATCCGCAGGGACGTAGACCGCTTGGATGGAGGTAATAGACCCTTCGGTGGTGGAGGTGATGCGCTCTTGGAGGGCACCCATCTCGGTGGCCAGGGTGGGCTGGTAACCCACAGCGGAGGGCATCCGGCCTAGCAGAGCGGATACTTCGGAACCGGCCTGTACAAAGCGGAAAATGTTGTCGATGAACAGCAGTACGTCCTGCTTGTTGGTGTCGCGGAAATACTCGGCCATGGTCAGCGCCGACAGACCCACCCGCATCCGAGCACCGGGGGGTTCGTTCATCTGACCGTAGACCAAGGCCACCTTGGACTCGCTGATGTTCTTCTCGTTGATAACGCCGGACTCTTTAAATTCTTGGTAAAGGTCGTTCCCTTCACGGGTCCGCTCACCCACACCACCAAACACAGATACGCCACCGTGCTCCTTGGCAATGTTGTTGATCAGCTCTTGAATCAACACGGTTTTGCCAACTCCGGCACCCCCAAAGAGGCCCACTTTACCACCACGACGGTAGGGAGCCAGGAGGTCAATCACCTTAATGCCGGTCTCAAATACGGAGGGCTTAGTTTCCAGTTCGGTCAGCTTGGGGGCATCGCGGTGAATGGAGGCAAAATCTTGGTTGTTGACGGGACCCATTTCGTCTACGGGTTCGCCCAGCACGTTAAAAATGCGGCCCAGGGTAGCAGCACCAACGGGCACCTGAATCGGCGCACCGGTATCGATCACTTCCATGCCCCGAACCAGACCGTCGGTGGTGCTCATGGAGACCCCGCGCACCTGCTTGTCGCCGAGGAGTTGTTGCACTTCGCAGGTCACAGAAACTGCTTCGCCAACGGGGTTGGTGCCTTCGATTTTCAGGGCGCTATAAATCTGGGGGAGTTCACCTTCGGGGAACTCAACGTCTACAACCGGACCAATAATCTGCCGGATGTACCCTACATTTTTTTTCGTGGTGGTGACCATGCTTGAGCCTATCCTGTGATTTGTTCAAATATATAAATTTAAGACCGTTCCGGGAGTGGAGCGGCACAGCCGTCTCGTGACCCGCCAACTCAGGGGCTTCCTGATACTTAAGTAAGACTTAAGGAAGTGCCATCTTTCAGAGTATCAGAGTCTGTTTACAATTCGACACTGACGCGGGGGGATTTGGGGAAAAGCCTTAGGATTTGAAGACCTACGCCAGGGAGGGCGTATGTAAAATATTAGGGGTTTGGCTGGAGCGGGTCTGGGATCCTCCTGATGGAGTCCCCCGGTTGAGGCTGTTCTGCGGCTGAGATCGTGACCTCCCAGTGGATCCGTCCCTAGCCTTATCCCCGGTCTATATCTCCTTGTCTTACGTTGACAGGTTCTGTGATGGAAGAAATTCTCTATGAATACGCCTGGTTAATTCCCGTATTGCCTCTGTTAGGGGCGGCGGGGATTGGTTTTGGCCTGATTTCCTTTAATACCGAAGTCAACCGCCTGCGCCAGACCAATGCGCTGTTGATCTTGCACCTGTTGGGGGTGGCCGTTGCCATGTCCTTTGCGCTGTTCTGGAGCCAGTTCCAGGGCCATGAACCCTATGTGCGCATGATTGAGTGGGCCTCGGCGGGAGATTTTCACCTCAGCATGGGCTACACGATCGATCACCTCACGACGCTGATGCTGGTGGTGGTGACGACGGTGGCGCTGCTGGTGATGATCTACACCGATGGCTATATGAGCCACGATCCTGGCTATGTGAGGTTTTACGCTTATTTGAGCCTGTTTAGTTCCTCCATGTTGGGCCTCGTCATGAGTCCGAACCTGGTGCAAATTTATATTTTTTGGGAACTGGTCGGCATGTGCTCCTACCTGTTGGTGGGCTTCTGGTTCGATCGCAAGGCCGCTGCCGATGCCTGCCAAAAAGCCTTTGTGACCAACCGAGTCGGGGACTTTGGTCTCCTGCTGGGGATGTTGGGTCTCTATTGGGCGACGGGTAGCTTTGAGTTTGAGGTGATGGGGGAGCGGTTACAAACCCTCGTTGAGTCCGGGGTCATTAGCGTCGGCCTTGCCACTCTCTTTGGGGTGCTGGTCTTCCTCGGTCCCGTAGCCAAATCCGCCCAGTTTCCCCTCCATGTCTGGCTGCCCGATGCCATGGAAGGCCCAACCCCCATTTCGGCGCTGATCCATGCGGCGACGATGGTGGCGGCGGGGGTCTTTTTGGTGGCCCGGATGTTCCCGGTGTTTGAGCATTTACCGGCGGTGATGGATACGATCGCCTGGGTCGGTGCCTTCACGGCCTTTATGGGGGCCAGCATTGCCATTACCCAAAACGACATCAAAAAAGGTCTGGCCTACTCCACCATTTCCCAGTTGGGCTACATGATTATGGCCATGGGGGTGGGTGCCTATAGCGCGGGCCTGTTCCACCTGATGACCCACGCCTATTTCAAGGCGATGCTGTTTTTGGGTTCGGGTTCAGTGATCCATGGCATGGAAGCCGGGGTTGGCCACGACCCGATTCTGGCCCAGGATATGCGCATGATGGGCAATCTCCGCAAATATATGCCCGTTACGGCGACAACCTTCCTGATTGGCACCCTGGCTATCTGTGGGATTCCGCCCTTTGCGGGGTTCTGGTCTAAGGATGAGATCCTCGGTGCGGCCTATGCGGCGAATCCGGCCCTGTGGGTTGTGGGTTGGCTGACGGCGGGGATTACGGCGTTCTATATGTTCCGGATGTATTTCACCACCTTTGAGGGGGGCTTCCGGGGTAAGGATGCTGAGGCTAAGCAGGCGGTGCTGGTGGATTGGGGGCTAGCGCCCGCTTTTTGTCCTGGTGCTATGCATAAGGATGAGCTAGGCCACGATGGGCACAGCCACGATGATCACAGTCATGATGATCACGGCCATGATGATCACGGCCATCACCTCAGTGATACGCCCCATGAGTCGCCTTGGACGATGACGTTGC
>JBMTWK010000100.1:0-8642 GCA_049452395.1 Prochlorothrix sp.
TTAGGTCTGAGCCTTCCGAGTTCGCCCCAAAAAATGGTTCCCCCGCTTCACAGGGTCTATGGAGTGGCAGCCAATGATGCCTGCAACGCCGATCGCCTGTGGATTAAGCTGACTGACTCAATTGATTTTCCAAACTGTAGCATAGCTGGAGAATTGATCAAGAACTTCGCTGTCTGCGGCGAAGAGGTCGATCGGCTGGCTTTTCTTTAGAAAAAATTAAGAACTCTGGTTTCTTATTGGCTGTAGTCCAGGATTTTCAAGTTTCAGGGATAGGAAAGTAGATTGCTGTGACACCGCCGGAAGTGAACTGTTGGGATCAAGGGGTGATTTTGAATAAAAGAGGGCGGGTTTTTGGGGTTTATCGGTGGTTGACGGGATTTTTTGGAGTAAACCCGCCCCTACGGTTGGTTATGGGGATTTATTCCCTCGTTCCCACGCGGTCGCATAGGAATCAGAAATATTAGAGCTGATTTATGAAGTAAATCTTAAGAGAGCTGAAAGCACTGTAGTGAAGGGGTTGTAGCGATTCGGTACTCAAAAACACTATTTTGCAAAACCCCTGCTATGACTGCGTTTCAGCGACTTCGTAAATCAGCTCTTACAGGCGTAGGGACCGGGTCTTCCGACCCTCTTCAGGAATTGGGGCGAAAGAGGGTGGATTTTTGGGATTCGTGGGTATTTAGCGAGATTTTCTAGGGTAAAACCAGCCCTACGGGTGTTTATGGGTACTTCCTCTTCTAAACTAGCTTGCACCTAAAATAATTGCCGTTGCAGCTCCCAAGGCCACCATGACCCCCGCAGGCATCCATTTTCCTGTTTTCTGGAGCCGAACCCCAAAGGTGATGACCAGGGCGATCGTCAGCCCTAGGGCCAACCAGCGGCCCCAGCCCAGCCCCAGCCCCTGGAGTACCCCACAGGCCAACAGCAGTCCCCCGCTGACCAGTCCCGATATCAAGGAAACCTTACTTTTTGCCTTTACATAACCATAGACCCCGCCTAGGGCACTGAGGCAGCCGTAGACGATCGTGGCAACTAAACTGGGAGATAGAGAGACCATAAATTGTGACTAAGGTTATCTAAAACAGTGTAAGACTTAAGGGGGGCTTTGGTATTGGAACTCTAAGGCTAATTAAGAGATTTTGGGGCTGGGGATCCGGTGAAACGGGTTGCTGGGTCTCGATCGGCCTCGATCGTCGGACCCCGATCGCCCTCGCAGCCCCGATCGGCCCCCCAGTGGCCCTAGGAAATCTTTAACATCTTCTTCCAAGGGATTCCCAGGCGATCGGGCTACCCTGAGGCATAACGGAAGAATTCATCCCCCCGTATTCAGCGGCGGGGGTTAGCTGGATGCTGCTTCAATGCCCATCATCCTGTGGTCCCACAGCCCGATCGCTGGCCCTTTGCCTCGGAATTCTAACATTTGAATACGGGATTGTACTGATAGCGAACGAAGGTACCCAAAAGACTCTATGGCAAAGCAAAACTTCGGCCTCATTGGACTGGCAGTGATGGGGGAGAATTTGGCCCTCAATGTGGAGCGCAACGGCTTCGCGGTCTCGGTGTATAACCGCTCCACCGATAAAGTGGATGCCTTTATTAACGGGCGCGCCCAGGGTAAAAACTTCTTTGGTGCCCACTCGATCGAGGAATTTGTCGAGTCTTTGGAGCGGCCTCGGCGGATTTTGGTCATGGTTAAGGCGGGTGCGCCTGTGGACGCAGTAATCGAGCAGCTTAAGCCCTTGCTCGACGAGGGAGACATGATTATCGATGGGGGTAACTCCCTCTATACCGACACCGAGCGGCGCGTGCAAGACTTGGAAAGCCGGGGACTCCGCTTTATTGGCATGGGAGTAAGCGGCGGTGAAGAGGGTGCCCTCAATGGGCCGAGTATGATGCCCGGTGGTACAGAGGCGGCTTATCGGGAAATTGAGCCGATCGTGACCAAAATTGCGGCCCAAGTCGATGATGGCCCCTGTGTGACCTATATTGGTTCCGGTGGCTCTGGCCATTACGTTAAGATGGTCCACAATGGCATTGAGTATGGGGATATGCAGCTCATTGCCGAAGCCTACGATCTGCTGCAAACAGTGGCGGGGTTAGACCATAACCAACTGCACCAAGTGTTTAGTGAGTGGAATCAAACGGAGGAATTAAACTCCTTTTTGATTGAAATTACAGCGGATATCTTCAAAAAGATGGATCCCGACACGGCGGGGCCGCTGGTAGAGCTAATTCGGGACTCTGCGGGCCAAAAGGGGACCGGACGCTGGACCGTGATTAGTGCCCTGGAACTGGGGATTTCGGTGCCGACCATTACCGCAGCGGTGAATGCGCGGATTATGTCTGGCCTGAAGGATGAGCGGGTGGCAGCAGCCCAGCAAATTAGCGGTCCTGCCCTGACCTATAGCGGTGATGTGGCGACTTTTATTAATCAAGTCCGGGATGCGCTCTATTGCTCCAAAATTTGCTCCTATGCCCAGGGAATGGCGCTGATTGCGGCGGCGGGTAAGGAGTTTAACTATGGCTTGAATTTGGGTGAAACGGCTCGAATTTGGAAGGGGGGCTGCATTATTCGGGCGGGTTTCTTGAATAAGATTAAGAAAGCCTACGATGAGAATCCCGATCTGCCCAATTTGCTCCTCGCGCCGGAGTTTAAGCAGACGATCCTCGATCGCCAAGGGGCATGGCGGGAAGTGGTGGCCACGGCGGCTAATTTTGGCATTGCAGTCCCGGCCTTTAGTGCTTCGTTGGATTATTTCGACAGCTACCGCCGCGATCGCCTGCCCCAAAATCTTACCCAAGCCCAGCGCGACTACTTTGGTGCCCACACCTACGAGCGCTTGGATAAAGCGGGCACGTTCCACACCGAATGGGCCGTTTAAGGGCTGTTAGGTTAACCCCAACGGGCTAAGGGGGCAGGGATCAGGGACTTCGTTCCTTGATCCCTTTTTTTTGGGGTGCTGTGCTACTGCTGCGATCGCTCACAAGACTATATACTTTTGTAACGGTGTTCTTGTGGCAGAGCACTTGGCTCTGGGCGGCAAGGAACATCGGGTCGTCGCTGGGGAAGCTCCCCCAAGGAGTGGTATGGGACTGCGATCGCAAACGAATGTCGGGCAGGGGCTGGACCGTCAACCCGGTTACAAGACTGGACAAAAAACGGGGCGCAAAGCGGGGTACAAACCCTGGTACAGCCTTTGGCGCAGAATTTGGCTTGGGCTTAAATTCAGGGCTTGGCGGGGAATAAAACGGCTTCTGCGCCGGAAAACCCTGCCTAATCCCTACCAAAATCCCTTGGACTCCCTAGGGCCGTGGCTGATCGCCCTGGTGGTGATGGTGATCGCTGTGAGTGCAGGGGTGGCTTGGGGCTTCAGTCCCGATCGCAGCCCTTCCCCCCAGTCCCTCCCCGTTCCCCTGCTGCCCACCGCACCCCCAACCCCAGAACTGAGCCTATCGGGTCGTTATCAACTGAATTTAGGCAGTCCCCAGGGTAATCTTTCCTTAGAGGTGGATGCCCAGACGGGAGGGCGAATTACGCGCTTTGCCTTGGATGGTCGCAATGTTCTTCAGGGGCCAGAGATTGATGGCCAGAACTACGGCTCGACGCTGTGGGTGAGTCCCCAAGCGGTTTGGGACTGGCCCCCTCCGGCGGAGATCGATCGTGCCCCCTACCAAGTCACGGCCTTTGTAGCGCCCTCCAACTCCAGTTACAGCCCCGATTACAGCCTCGACTCCAGCCCCGATCGCGTCCCCACCCTCAGCCTCACCAGCCCCCCCAGCCCCACC
The DNA here is from genome assembly GCA_049452395.1 of Prochlorothrix sp. Taxonomy (GTDB): domain Bacteria; phylum Cyanobacteriota; class Cyanobacteriia; order Prochlorotrichales; family Prochlorotrichaceae; genus Prochlorothrix. The sequence continues at coordinate 3,787 of JBMTWK010000100.1, forward strand.
CTGGGCCTCCAAATCCACAAAACCTTCCGCCTCGATCGCACCCCCGCCGACCTTTCCCCCCGCCTCACCCTCACCTACAGCCTCACCAATACCCAACCCCAACCCGTCTCCTATGCTCCCTGGGAGGTATCCCGCGTTTCCCCTACGGGGCTAACCTTTTATGGAGCCAGCACCGATCCCTGGGGGGTCGCGGCCTTTGCAGCGCCCCAGACCCAGCACCGGGATGGGGTGGTGTGGTGGGATCATGGCCGATCGGGTCGATCGGGCTACGGGTCGGAACGGGAAGCCGTGGCCCCAGGGTTGGGTCAATCCCCAGCGGCGATCGGCCAAGATCAGAAGCTCTTTGGGGATGCCAGCGAGGGCTGGTTAGCCCATTTAGAGGGAAATCTGCTGTTTTTGAAGGTTTTCCGCGACACAGCGGCAACGGCCCAAGCCCCCGGAGAAGGGGAAATCGAAGTCTATGCCAATGGGGGGCAGACCTATGTGGAAATGGAAGTGCAGGGTGCCTATCAACGATTAGCACCGGGTCAGTCGCGCCAGTGGCAGGTGCAGTGGTCCCTCCATCGGCTTCCGACGGCTTTGGAAAATGCTCAGGCGGGCGATCGGGCGCTGACCCAATGGGTGCGTCAGATGGTTGCCCAAGTGGCGGCCTAGGTTTTAGTAAAATTCAATATAAATTAGGCGAGTAATATTGGTGTACTCAACGGTGACCCGATCGAGGCGATGGCGCGGCGATCGGGTTTGTTGTGTTTGGTAGGGGTCGTGCCCCTGTGCCGACCCTTTTTTGCTGACCTTCTTTGGCCGACCCTCTTTAGCTGACCTTCTGGGTACCCAGACTGGGGCAACCACGGGGGGTTTGACCCTACCGATCGCCGTGCAAAACCAGGGCGATCGGTACCAACACTGGGCAACCACGGGGGGTTTGCCCCTACCGATCGTCGTGCAAAACCGGGGCAACCACGGGGGGTTTGCCCCTACCGATCGTTATGCAAAACCAGGACAACCACGGGGGGTTTGCCCCTACCGATCGTCGTGCAAAACCAGGGCGATCGGTACCAACACTGGTCAAGGGGGGTTTGCCCCTACCGATCGTCATACAAAACCGGGGCAACCACGGGGGGTTTGCCCCTACCGATCGTCATACAAAACCGGGGTAATGGGATCAAGCGTTTTCAAAGTCCCTCTCCCGCTCTGGGAGAAGGATGTAGGGTGAGGGCTTCTAAATCGAGATACACCCTATCGGCATTTGGCGGAACTTGTGAAATTCTTCAGGGTAACGGCGCGGAGGCTGGAAAAGGGATAAAGGGAATTTGTTAATAAAGTGGGGTTGTCAATTTTGGTAGAAATTACTATTATTGATCTAGACCCTGATATCCCCTGTCTTTGCAACTTGTCCCCCTTCCCTATTCGGAGGTCTCAGCCATGCTCGCCCCACCCCTTGCTCCCCCCGTCACCCTCCCCACGTCCCTCGTCCCCACCCTAGACACCTGTAGCCTCCTCACCGACCTGTACCAGCTCACCATGGCCGCTTGCTATTGCGGCGAAGGCTTGGAGCAGCGCCCCGCCCGTTTTGAGTTATTTGTGCGGAAACTGCCCCGCAACTTTGGCTATTTGATCGCCATGGGCTTAGCCCAAGCCTTGGAGTACCTTGAACATTTCCGGTTTACGCCGGAGCAGGTCGCTGCCCTGCAAGGGATGGGGATTTTTGACCACGCTCCCGATCGATTCTGGGAATTACTCGAAAAGGGTCAGTTTAGCGGCGATATTTGGGCGGTGCCGGAAGGAACTGTGGTGTTTGCCAATGAGCCAATTCTGCGGGTCGAGGCTCCCCTCTGGCAGGCCCAAATTGTTGAAACCTATTTGCTCAACGTCATTAATTACCAAACCCTGCTGGCAACCCGTGCGGCCCGAATCCGGGATATTGCCGGAGAAGAAGCCGTTTTGCTGGAATTTGGCACCCGTCGCGCCTTTGGTCCCCAGGCTTCTCTGTGGGCGGCGCGGGCGACCTTGGCGGCGGGTTTTGATGCAACGTCTAATGTGCTGGCGGCGATCGAACTGGGCCACAATCCCAGTGGTACTATGGCACACGCCCTTGTCATGGCCCTTACGGCGCTATCTGGTAGTGAAGATCAAGCCTTTACCGCTTTCCATCGCTATTTTCCCGATGCAGCGCTCTTGATTGACACCTATGACACCCTTGCCGCTGCCGATCGCCTTGCCCAAAAAGTCCAAGCCGGTGAACTCCAAGTCAAGGGGGTGCGCCTGGACTCCGGCGATTTGGTCAGTTTGTCCAAGGCGGTGATCGATCGCCTGCCGGAAGCCCAAATTTTTGCCAGTGGTGACCTGGATGAGTATGAAATTGAGCGGCTCCAGCGCGAGGGGGCAACCCTCCATGGCTACGGTCTGGGCACTAAACTGGTATCTGGTAGCCCCGTCAACGGGGTCTATAAACTGGTGGATATGGATGGGGTGCCGGTGATGAAGGAAGCCGAGGGCAAGATTACCTATCCCGGCTGTAAGCAGGTGTTTCGCACGGTGGGGGCAGGGGGCAATGGCAGTGGGGCCGAGGGCTTCCACGATCGCCTAGGGCTACAGACCGAATCGCCACGATCGGGGGAAATCTCGCTGCTCCAACCCGTGATGAAAGCCGGTCAGCGCCTAGCCTCAGCCGCAGATACCCTCTCCCCCGCCCTGAGTTTGGCCGCGATCGCCCAGCGCACCCGCGCCCAAGTCCAGCAACTCCCCGCCAGCCTCCGCCAAGTCACCAACCCCGGCCCCAGCCCGGTCACCCTCTCCGCCGACTTGGAAGCCCTCACCGCTGCCACTCGACGACACACCCAAGACCCTTAGGGGGGGCTGGGGCGTTACTCAAGCTGGCACAAGGCGAGCAACGCGCTTACCTTGGTCCCCCAGTCGCATCTATCCTTAGGATCTATAGAAAGATCGATGACCCTTTCCCTTGCCCTGTTTGGCACGAGCGCCGATCCGCCGACCCGTGGTCATGGTCAGGTGCTGACCTACCTCAGCCAAAATTTTGATCAAGTTGCCCTCTGGGCTTCAGATAATCCCTTTAAGAGCCATGGTGCCACCCTAGACCAGCGTCAGCAGATGTTACGGCTTTTATTGGCAGATTTTGGCCCTATGGGTCACCGAGTGCAGGTCTATCCCCAGCTCAGCCACCGCCGCACCCTTCACACCCTAGAGGTTGCCCGCCAGCATTGGCCCTGGGCTGATTTCACCCTGGTGATTGGGTCGGATTTGGTGCCCCAGTTGCCCCAGTGGTACCAGGTTCAAGCCCTTTTGGCACAGCTTAAACTGTTGGTGATTCCGCGCCCGGATGCGCCGTTGGACCCTGCTGCGATCGCCGTGCTCCAGGCCCACACCACAGTGACGATCGCCCCCTTCCAGGGTCCACCCGTCTCCTCCAGCGCCGTCCGTGAACGGGGGGACACCACCGCCCTTTCCCCCAGCGTCCATCGCTATATTCAGTCCCATCGGCTCTACCCGCGTGTTCCCCCATGTCCGACACTCCCCGCCGTTCCACCGCAGTCCTAGCCACTCCCGCCACCCCTGCCCTCGCAGATTTTAAGGTGGGGGTCGATAATGTCATTTTTTCCGTGGATACCCACCAAAATCGCCTCTTGGTCCTGTTGGTGATGCGACAGCAGGAGGTGTTTCAGGGTCAGTGGGCTTTGCCGGGAACTTTGGTGCGCCGGGGGGAAACCTTGGAGGCGGCAGCCGATCGGGTGCTGGCGGAAAAAATTCGGGTCAAAAATCTCTATCTGGAGCAGCTCTACACCTTTGGCGGTCCGGGCCGCGATCCACGGGAAGCCCCCGATAGTTACGGGGTGCGGTATCTTTCGGTCAGTTATTTTGCTTTGGTGCGTTTTGGTGAGGCCGAACTGATTGCGGATGGGGTCCACGGCATTGCCTGGTATCCCTGGGATCAGTTGCCCACCCTGGCCTTTGATCACGGGGAAATTGTGGCCTATGGCTACAGCCGGTTACGCAGTAAGCTGGAGTATAGCCCGATCGCCTTTGAGGTCTTGCCCCAGCAATTTACCTTGGGGGATTTATATCAGTTGTATGCCACGGTTTTAGGGGAGGGATTTTCTGATTATTCTAATTTCCGATCGCGCTTGCTCAAGCTGGGTTTCCTAGTGGACACGGGGCTAAAGGTCTCCCGTGGGGCGGGTCGTCCGGCGAGTCTCTATGAGTTTGATGCTAAAGCCTTTGCTCCTCTCAAAGACAAACCTCTGGTTTTTGTCTAGATTGTATGGTAACTATTCAGGGGTCTACGAAGTTAGTAGGGTTTCAGCCCTTCGATCGGAGTCCGAAGCAGCTCAAACCATACCAATCCAGGATTTTCAGAGCCTGAAACCCGCATTCTTCCGTGACCCCCTGAATGGTTACGATTGTATAATTCCTCTACTACAATCCATCTCAGAAGACCAGTTCCTAGCCTTTGACTTCTCCCGCCAATTGCTAGCTGATCCCAATAGTCGTTGCTTTGCCCAACTGAGCCTTGGTCCTACCCTTGGAGCAGTCGCCTTCAGTTGGTTGAGTGATGCTGTAGCGCCAGCCCTCTATTTTCAAGAATCATTGCAGCGGCTTTGGATTGCAGTAGACCAAGCCTACCTCGCCTTGAGCACGGCAACAGGTCACGTACTTCTGAAAAACCGTCTGAGTACCAACTTCTTGAAGTTTCATAGCTGTCAGGATTATATAATCATTCTCGCTGAGTCTGAGATCTGCATCCTGAATCCTGATTTAACTCCTTATATCTCTCAATCCCTGCCAGATAGTAACTATTCAGGGGTCTACGAAGTTAGTAGGGTTTCAGCCCTTCGATCGGA
>JBMTWK010000101.1:0-8627 GCA_049452395.1 Prochlorothrix sp.
GGATGAGGCGTTCCGCAAGCTTTTGTCCTAACCAACCCGTCACTTGCTATAACAACGGTCAGTAACCATTCAGGGGGTCACGGAAGAATGCGGGTTTCAGGCTCTGAAAATCCTGGATTGGTATGGTTTGAGCTGCTTCGGACTCCGATCGAAGGGCTGAAACCCTACTAACTTCGTAGACCCCTGAATAGTTACCAACGGTCAATGGGTCGCAGGAGTACTCCGGATACGGGGATCTGTGATTCCCAATATTTTGGGTCGGGTTCTTTTTTGCAGCTTGATTGGTTTCGTGGTTGCCCTTGTTCACTATATCCATCCCCCAGGAATCAAGCTTTACTACCCTTCCTTCGCTACGATTTCTCCGGGCCTTGTCCTGAGCCTCCTCTTGGTGTTTCGGACTAATACTGCCTATGAGCGCTTTTGGGAAGGGCGCAAAATTTGGGGCGGTATTACAAACACGGGCCGGAGTCTTGCACGGCAAATTTGGGTCTCTGTGGAAACCCGAACTGAGGAGGAATACGAGGAGAAGATTGAGGTTCTGCGCTTAATCTCTGCGTTTGCCTTGGCTATCAAGCTGGGCCTTCGCAAACAGTCTCTGGATGAGCTGGAGACCTTGGTTTCCCCAGAGAAGATGGCGGTGTTGAGAACGGCTCAAAACCCTCCCCTAGAAATTACGGTCTGGATTGATGCATATCTTCACCGTCAGTACCGGAAGCAACAGCTAGACAGTAACCAACTGGCGATCATCTCCACCTTGCTCAATCAACAAATTGATAATTGCGGGGCCTGCGATCGTATTCTCCAAACCCCCATGCCCTTTGCCTACTCTATTCATCTACGGCAACTGGTCATGATTTATTGCCTGATGATTCCCTTTCAGGTGGTGAAGGATCTGGGGTTTCTGACCGCCTTTGCGACGGGGTTCATCAGTTTCACCCTCTTGGGTATTGAAGAGATTGGCTTAGAAATTGAGAATCCCTTCGGCACCGATCCCAATGATCTCCCCTTGGATCGCATTTGTGAGTCTATGCAACGCAATATTGAGGACTTAATGGCCTTAAATCCTTAGGAATCTCCTCAAGCTAGCGATCCCTTTGGGACTCTGAATAGCCCTGACCCCTAGCCCCTTTCCCAGGGCGGGCGAGGGGAGCACGATCGTTCAGGGTTCTTTTCGGATCGCTAGAGGTGCTGCGTCCCTTTGCACCCTTTGCCCAATCCCCCTAGGGGTCGCGTTCCCGTGCTGAGCCACTTCGGGCCAAAACCGGGGCAACTTCGGGGGGATTGTTTCGATCGCAGCGGTAATCTAGCCGCTCAAGGGGGATCTTCTCTAGAGATTGGTGCTGATGGCTTGAACGGGGCAGGTGGGAATGCACTGCTCACAGACGACGCAGCGCGATCGCGTAAATACAAGCCGAAAGGTGCTCGGCTCTAAACTTAACGCCTGGGGCGGACAAACGCCGGTACACAGACCGCAGTGAACACAGGCTTCTTCATTAATCAAAATATCTTGGCTAGCCAGGGACACTTTAATGTCATGGACTTGGAGCCATTCGATCGCTGCATCCAACTCATCAATATCACCCGACAGTTCCACCACCATGGTGCCCATTTGATTGGGCGCAACCTGGGCACGGATAATATTAGCCGCGACATTAAACTCCTTGGCAAGGCGATAGGTCAGGGGATTGCGGGTGGTTGTGCGTGGAATGGTGAGGGTAACGCGCTTTTTCATGGTCCAGTAGTACCAGTCCTTTCTAGGTGGGGGGCGAGGGGGCTATCCTAGCGATTTCGTCCAACCGAGCTGGCTCCGGCGATCTCGCTCAATAGAATACCCCCCTGTCCCTATTCCACAGAAATGTGTTGACAACCCTGGCCTAACCCAAGGGGCTAGACCTCACGGAGCCGGAGCCTAGGCCGAAACCAAAACCGGGCTGGTCTCGGTAATGTAGGCTGCATAGACTCCATCCAGGAAGTGCCACAGCGCCTTGGCCCCTGCTTCTGCTGCTGCCAAGACCTGCTCTTGCTGGGCTGGGGTGGTGCAAGCTGCATTCAGGACTTGGCGCTCAACTTGGCGGTGTACCACATCGGCCTTCTCGTGAACACTGAAGAAAGACACCGTGCGCTCGTCTTCAATGCCATAGAAAGACTTCAGTCCTTCGCGCTTGGTCTTGGCGACAGCGGGAATTTGGGACTCATAGGCGTAGAGCGCCGCTAGCCCTTCCAGGTAGTTTTCAGACTGGCTCAAGTGCCGCAGTTGGGCCACGGACTCTTGGGTCTGGGGCAGTAGCTCAGCCGCTTTTACGGCTTCCCGGCTCACACCCAACCCTTCAGCAAACCGTAGCCACAGTTCGGGATGGTTGTCGCTGCCTTGCTCTTCTTCCACCAGGTTTTCCAGCAGCATCTTCCGGACTTCTAGATCCTCACAGTGGCTGTGGACTCCACTGACATAGGTCGGGAAAGCTTTGACTTGGGCAAAGTACTGCTGGGCATACTGGGCCAGAATGTCCTGATTGAGCTTCCCTTCATTCCACAATTGATAGAAGGGGTGGGAGAGCATGGCATGACGATCGATCGCCGCATCCAACGCTGCTAAAAAAGGAGTGGTTACAGTCACTATTCACAACCTCGTTACAATAGTTAAGGACTTCCTGCCCCCATCCCCGTAGACCTCTCAGGCTAGAGTCTGGGGATAGTGAGCTTGGGCTGAGTCCGTTGTTGCAATTTTAAAGCACAGGTGAACCATGGCTGTGGAATCTCCCAATCCTCAAAACACTGACTTGCCGCCCGGTGAAACGGACAGGCCAGCGGCTCAGCCCGATCGGCCTCCGATCCGAGTCTCAGGGGCTGACCCCCAGCAAGACTTTCAGCTTCGCAATCGCCTTGTGGCTGTGGTGGCGATCGTCCTCAGCATCGTTCTCTTCTTTAGCCTCCAGAACCAAACCCGCACCCCCTCCCTAGACACCTTAGCCGAGGAGTCCACACCCCTGGGGTTAGCCCTGAGCAATGGCAAACCCACCTTTTTAGAGTTCTATGCGGATTGGTGCACTAGTTGCAAGGCCATGGCTCCGTTGTTGGGGGATATGGAAGCAGAGTATGGCGATCGCCTCAATTTTGTCATGCTCAATGTGGACAATGATAAATGGTTGCCGGAGGTGCTGGCCTACCGTGTTGATGGGATCCCCCACTTTGTCTATCTCAACGACCAAGGGGAAACCGTGGGCCAGACGATCGGCGAACAACCCCGATCGATCCTCACCGCTAACTTTGAAGCCCTCCTAGCGGAAGAACCCCTCCCCTATGCCGCCACCACAGGCCGCACCTCTTTGTTCCAAAGCGGCTTCCGTCCGTCGAACACTGCCCCAACGGATCCACGCAGCCACAGCGCCCAAAGCAAAACCGATCTGTCCTAAGCTCGACCTACAAACCCTGGGAGCCTCTCACGGTGGCAAAAGCTCCCTAGGGATCGTGCCCCGATTGCAACCGATTTAGAAGCCCTCACCCTAAATCCCTCTCCCAGTGGGGGCGAGGGACTTTGAAAACTCTTGCTCCCCTTCGTCCGTCTTTGGGGTCAAGGCTGGGGGATGAGGAGCGCAACCCAACAACGCATCTATGCCCGGTTAGGGCCAGGGTAGACGTAGAGGATTAAGGGTTAACGGGTGCTGGCAGCAGCTCGTAAACCGCGAAAACTAGAGAACATGGGCGGTACTGGATTCGAACCAGTGGCATCCTGCTTGTAAGGCAGGCGCTCTACCGCTGAGCTAACCGCCCAGGTTTGGCCTCCCATCATAACAGGGAACGGGGGCCTTGTATAGCTTTTGGAGTCGAATACGCGACTGATTCGATCGTGCCACCGCGATCGCCGGGGGCTAGATCAACCCTAACCTAGCGATCCTCTGGTGCTTGGTAGCCATTCTCAAAGGCAAACCGGACCAACTGGGCACGGTTGTCCAAGTTGAGCTTACCGAGAATATTGCTGAGGTGGGTTTGGACCGTCCGGGGGCTGATGAACAGACGATCGCCGATCTGACGGTTCGTGTAACCCTGGACCACTTCCCAAAACACCTTCTCCTCCGCTGGCGTGAGGGGCAGAGGTTCAGGGGCGGGGCGGGTTTCCGGCTCCACACTCATGACCTTCGCCTGCTGCATCAAGCGAATAATTTCCGCATGAATTCGGCGGGATCTTTCCAACTGAGCCTCTATTTTGGCAATCAGTTCCCGTGGCTCAAAGGGCTTAATCAGGTAATCATCGGCCCCCAGCACATGGCCTTGGATGCGATCTTCCACATCACCCCGGCTGGACAGAAAAATCAGGGGAATGAGCTGCCCTTCCCGGCTAGCACGCATTTGGCGGCAGAACTCAAACCCGTCCATTTCCGGCATCATGACATCGGAAACGATCAGATCAGGGGGATCTTTCTCAAAAATGGCGAGTCCTTCCAGGCCCGAGGCTGCATCCCGTACAATGTAGTCCCTTTTCTCCAGGTAGCGTGTGAGAGCAGTCCGAAGCGTAATATCGTCATCAACAATTAAAATCTTTTTCATTGCTTCCTTGAGTTAAGGATCAACACTGGGTAATTGGCGAGAGACCCTAGGGGACACCATGTGCTTCATGGATAGTAGGTTGTAGGGATTATTATCCCAGGCTGCGGGGTCATCTCACAAAGAGAAATCTCTTCAGCGGGGAACCGCTCAAGCGGGCGAACCAAGCCTAAAGGTTGAACCCAAGGCGGTTAACTTGAGGATATCCCGGCGTGGAGTGGCTCTAGGACTGTTTTGCTCCTGTCGGGTTGAGGAGGAGAACCGCAACCTGCAACAGCATGGCGATTACCGGAGGGGTGGCGACTGGCTGGTGCTAGCCGAGACGGGTCCCTGGGTAAAAACGGCGACCCAAGAGCAACAGCAATGCTGGGGGAAACCAATGCTGAGGGAAACACTGAACGTGGTTAAGGTAACCGTCCCTTAGTTAACCACATTTGCGCGGTCTCAGTAACCTTATGCCCTGGCAATTTATCTTGAGAAACCCCCGTAATTGAGAGGCTACTCAAAAATGAAGCCATGGGAGCCAGGAAAGTTAGAGTAACATCAACGGCACTGGGTTATCCCTTTCCCTAGAACTGAATTTGAGTTGATCAGGGTCTAAGACGAGCAAACCCCAAGGAACACGCATGAGTAAACCTAGCGCTTTTTGTTGGGTAGGCGCAACCCTTATCCCCTGAAATTGATACAGATCTTAAGACAAAACGGGGTGATTATTGAGGATGTCAAGGGGTAATTATATTAATCTGCCTCAAATCTCGCGAATACCGCAAACGGAGCTAGGTATTACACCACAATTTGTCCCGCTGGCCCTCCTGTCTGTCTTCGCCCATTTTTCCAGATCCCATCCAAAACAGTCCGAAAGAACAAGTCTAGCTCAAGGTGTTAGGAACCCCATGGGGTGACTATTGGGCGGGTATCCCTGGCCCCATCCCAAAAAAATTGTGCAATTTAGCCCCAAAATCACCGTTGTGGGATAAGTTGAGGGGGGTGCCTAGTGGGTCTAGGTCTCCTCTTGGTGATCCCTAAGGGATTACCTTACAATTGCACCATGGTGCGGCGCTGCTGCCCTATCAGCGTTGCGGTTTGGTTAGGCAGGAAAACGGGGGCTTCTAGCCTCTGGGGGGGGACGATCGTCCTCGCTATGGCTTGCGCAAGTGGTTGATCTTTGGTCTCATTGGCACAGGCTGTAGGCTGCAACTTCCGCTGGGGTCTCTTCCTAGGGGTGTTGCGGTGCTGCGATGCCAAACTCTGCACTACAAAACAGGGCGATAAACAGGGTTATAACGATAAACAGGGTTATAACAGGGTTACTAAGCTCAGGGTTATCCAGCTTAGGTTTATCCAGCTTAGGGTGACCTGCTCATAAAATCTACTTTAGGGAAACGGGCCACAGGACCCAAGGGGAGGCATTGGTTTAGCCGGTGACTCTAGGGGCGCAGGTGGACTGGCTTTCTCATTCGATTGCTCACAGGCTGTTCTAGGAAAGGTGGAGGAGTACTACCGTGGATGCTCAGCGCCAACAGGTACTAGGGTTCTTCATTGAAGAAGCACGGGAACATTTGACAACCATTGAAAAGGGGTTGTTGAATCTTCAGGAGGTTTTGGCGGATCAGGAGCAGGTCAATGAACTGTTCCGGGCGGCCCACTCGGTTAAAGGGGGGGCGGCGATGTTGGGGTTTTCCAGTGTCCAAAAGGTAGCCCACCGTCTGGAAGACTGTTTTAAGATTCTGAAGGAAGAGGCGGAGGTCCCCCAGGTTGACCAGGTGGCTGAGGATTTGTTCCTCCGGGGTTTTGATACGCTGCAACAACTTTTGGAAGATCTGCAAAGCCCCTATGGGCTTCAGGATGATGAAGCGGAGCAGGCTGTAGCGGAGATTGAGCCGGTTTTCCGGCAGCTTCAGGATCACCTGAACCAGTTGACTGGTGCGGGGGGCGGTGCGGCTGCGGTTCCGGCGAATTTTGCGCCCCAGGTGATGGGGGTGCTGAAGGAAATGTTGGCGCTGTTTAAGCAAGCCGATGGTGAGGCGGCTCGGCAGAAGCTCCAGGGCTGTTGCGATCGTCTGACGGCTTTGGCCCCTGGGGTGGAACCTTGGGCGAACTTGACCCAGGCAACCAAGCGGGCTGTGGCTAATCCGCGCGTGACGTTCCAGGTGCTGGCCCCGATCGTGATTAAGGAGCTAAAGGGGTCCAGTGAGGCGGTTGCGGCGGGTAAGGCGGCAACGGTGCAACTGAGTGCCAATCTGCAAAAGCTAGCGGGTTCAGCCCCTGCGGCGGCGGCTCCTGCTGCTGCGCCTGCTGCGGCCCCTGTTGCGGCTCCGGCTGCGGCCCCGGCGGCCCCGGCGGCTCCTGCTGTGGGTGCGAATGAGGTGGTGATTCCCAAGGATCCCAAGGGAGCGGCGCAGGTGCTGATTCAGACCTTCGATCGCAAGCAGCTTACGGAGTTGGCCCAACTGCTGATTAAGGTGATTAAGGGTCAATAGGGGCCAATAACTTGATAGCCTAGGAGGCAAAACCTTAGGAATCATGGCCCCAGCAGTTCAGTTTCAGTTTCGCCACTATAGTCGGGTGTTTCGCCAAGCGCTGTTTACGCCGCTGGGGGTTTGGAGCAGCCGCTTGGGGATGATTGTCCGGCTTCAGCAGGGCGATCGGGTGGCCTATGGGGACATTACGCCGATCCCCTGGTTTGCGGGGGAGAGCTTTGATGAGGTGTTTCAGTTCTGTGGGCGGTGGTTGCGGCAGTTGCCCGATGGGGTAACGGCTGAGGCGATCGCGGCGATTCCGGCAACGCTCCCGGCGACGCGCTTTGGGCTGGGTTGGGCTTGGGAGCAGTTGCAACGATCGCCGGAGCCTGACCCAGATGCGCCTTTTTGGCCGGACCAAGCCCACCTCGATCGCGAGCCAGATTTGCCCCAAGCGGCGCTGTTGCCTCCCTCTCCAGAGGCGTTGGCCGCTTGGGAAGGACTGTGGGAGCAGGGCTACCGGACCTTTAAGCTGAAGGTGGGCGATCGGCCTTTGGCTAAGGATTTAGAGCTAGTGCAGAGCCTTTGTCAGGCGCTACCGCAGTCGGCAAGGCTGCGGCTGGATGCCAATGGCAAGCTGGAGGAGGCGGGGGCGCGGCAGTTGTTGGAGCTGTGCGATCGCCTGGGGCAGATTGAGTTTGTGGAGCAGCCGATCGCGGCGCGGCTGTTTCCGGATATTTCCCTGGGGCCTTTGGAGCCGGAGGCGGCGGCTGCTATTGAGAACTATGACCCCTGGCCGCTGTTGCAAGCTTTGGCCCAGGATTATCAAACGCCGATCGCGGTGGATGAGTCGGTGACGACGGTGGAGCAGGTGCGGGTGGCCTACGATCGGGGCTGGCGGGGAATTTTTGTGCTGAAGCCGTCCTTGGCGGGGTCGCCGCAGGCGGTGCGGGAGGTGTTGGGCTTGCCGGGGTTGGATGTGGTGTTTTCGTCGGCTTTTGAGAGTGCGATCGGGCGGCAGGCGGTGCTGACTTTGGCGGCGGAGTGGGCTGGGCAGCATCCCGGTCAGCAACGAGCAGCAGGGCTGGGGGTGGGCCAGTTTTTGCGGCAGTATGGGCTAGATTCGGCTACGGCGGCAGAGGTTTGGCGGTTTATCCAGTTTTAGGGCGGTTGATGGGGCAGGCTGGGAGCGATCGGCGGTTAGGCTGGACCCCGGAGCGGGCGGCGGAGCCTTGGCTGTGGGGGGTGACGGGGGCGCAGTTGCGGGGGGCGGTGGCCGATCGGGTGCGGTGGCTCCAGGAGTTGCGGCGGTTGGCGATCCAGCAGCGGACTTTAGGGCAGGCGGATCCCCTGCGGTTGGTGCTTTGTGCCACGGATCCCCTGGAATTTTGGGCTGATTTTTGGGCGGCGACGATCGTGCCCAGTGCGGTGTTTTTGGCGAATCCGGCATGGCAAGGGCAGGAATGGCGGCAGGTGCTGGCCTTGGCTCGGCCCCATGGGGTTTTAGGGGAGAGTTCTGAATCTCAAAGAAAAGCTCAAAGCATCCCCCCTGGCCCCCCTTTGGAAGGGGGGAGTTGGATAGCTGCCGCTGATGGCAAATCGGCGATCCCAGGGACGGGGGAGAATTGG
>JBMTWK010000102.1:0-8614 GCA_049452395.1 Prochlorothrix sp.
GATCGCATCCAAACCCTCACCCAAAAACTCACCCCCCGCCTCATCGACATCCGTCGCCACTTCCACGCCCACCCCGAACTCAGCGGCCAAGAACACCAAACCGCCGCCTACATCGCCGGAGTCCTCTCCTCCTGTGGCCTCCAAGTCCAAGAAGCCGTAGGCCGCACCGGCATCGTCGGCGAACTCCCCGGCACCGGCCAAGACCCCCGCCGCATCGCCCTCCGCACCGACATGGATGCCCTGCCGATCGAAGAACGCACCGGCCTCCCCTTTGCCTCCCGCCAACCCGGCATCATGCACGCCTGTGGCCACGATGTCCACTCCACCGTCGGCCTCGGCACCGCCATGGTCCTCGCCGAACTGGGCGCACCCCTCCCCGGCAACGTTCGCTTCCTCTTCCAACCCGCCGAAGAAATTGCCCAAGGTGCCCAATGGATGGTCGATGCAGGGGCGATCGACCACGTAGACGCAATCCTTGGAGTCCATGTTTTTCCCTCCATCCCCGGTGGCCAAATTGGCATTCGCCACGGTGCCCTCACCGCCGCCGCCGATGAACTGGAAATCACCATCCTCGGCGAATCCGGCCACGGTGCCCGCCCCCACGAAGCCATCGACGCAATCTGGATCGCCGCCCAAGTCATCACCACCCTGCAACAGGCCATTAGCCGCACCCAAAACCCCCTCCGGCCCGTCGTCCTCAGCATCGGCCAAATCCAAGGCGGCAAAGCCTACAACGTCATTGCCGATCGCGTCACCCTACGCGGCACCGTGCGATCGCTCCATCCCGACACCTACAACGACCTTCCCACCTGGATCGAAACCCTCATTGCCAACACCTGTGCCAGCTACGGAGCCACCTACGAACTCAACTATCGCCGCCTCGTCCCCTCCGTCCAGAACGATCGTCACCTCACCCAACTCGTCGAAAAATCCTTTACCGCAGCCTACGGAGCCGAAAACCTCCAAGTTCTCCCAGAACCCTCCCTCGGAGCCGAGGATTTTTCCGTTTACCTCAACCATACCCCCGGCAGTATGTTTCGCTTAGGCGTTGGCCTTGCCCATCGCCACAACCCACCTCTCCACCACCCCCAGTTTGAAGTCGATGAACAGGCGATCGCCGTCGGTGTGACCACCCTCGCCTACGCGATCGTCCAATATTGGGACACCCCCCAACCCTAAATTTCCCTAAAATCTCCCCTAATGCCATGAATCGACCCCCCAAAGTCCTCGATCCTGAAGCAAGCTATTTCTTTAGCTCCTACAGTGAGCTAGCCTTCGACATTGAAGATATTTTGGCCGATTTAGACTGCCAGTTCGATCGGGATCAGTTGCACTTTGAACCCTTTCAAGGCGAATTAGCTCGAATTCCCCTGCTGCAAGAACAAATCCGCGACGGCATCCGCTACACCACCCTCAACAGCGAACAGGCCCGCCGCCAATTCCTCATCGCCCCCCTCATCCGAGAAATCTGCCGCACAACCCAGCAACGGGTGCGGGTCGAATATCCCGTCGTCGTCAGCAATTGGCTACGCGGCACCCTCGATTACTACTTCCAGGCCCAAAATTTAGTCGTAATTGAAGCAAAACGGGACAACCTCAGCCAGGGCTTTACCCAATTGGCGATCGAACTCCTTGCCCTTGATCAATGGACCGATCGAGACACCCCCCACCTCTATGGAGCCGTCACCACAGGGGAAAACTGGCGCTTTGGCATTCTTTACCGAGAACAACGGCGGATCGTCGAGGACTTAAAACTCTATCGAGTTCCAGAGGAGCTAGAACGCCTCATGAGCATCCTACTGGGGCTATTAACCCCGGTTGAGCCTACGCCCCTAAACACGCCTTGACGATCGTCTGCACCAACTTCCCATCTGCCTGCCCCTTCAGCCGCGCCATCACCGGCCCCATCACCTTCCCCATCTCCTTCGGAGAACTCGCCCCCACCTCCGCAATAATTTCCTCCACCACAGCCCGAACTTCCGCTTCCGAAAGCTGCTTGGGCAAATATTCTTCTAAAATCGCCAGTTCCTGGGCCTCTTTCTCTGCCAGTTCAGGCCGATCGGCCTTTTGGTACTGCTCGATCGAATCCCGCCGCTGTTTCGCCAACTGCATCACAATCGCCAATTCTTCCTCTGGCGTTAGCTCCTCCCGCCCCTCGCCGCGAATGTCCGACTCTTTCTCCAAAATCACCTTCTTAATGCCCCGCACCGTCTCCAGACGAATCTTATCCTTCGCCTTCATCGCTGCCTTAATTTCGTCACTCACCCGATCTTTTAAGCTCATAACCAACTCCACCATTAACAAACAACGTAACCATTCAGGGGTCTACGAAGTTAGTAGGGTTTCAGCCCTGAGGTCGGAGGCTAAAGCAGCTCAAACCATACCGATCTGGGATTTTTAGAGCCTGAAACCCGCATTCTCTCGTTACCCCCTGAATGGTTACCAAACAACAAAACAGACGAAAACCCAAAACCCCCCAAACACCCGTAGGGGCAGGTTTACGAGACAATCTTAAACACAACCCCCAAAATCAACCAAACCTGCCCTCTTTTATTCCAAGAACATATTTGGCCTGAAGAGGGCGGGTTTAGGAGAATCACCGCGATCGAGCAAGATTTCCTGGGAAAAACCTGCCCCTACGCAATATTGGGATCAAACAGATCGGTTCTTTTACTCCCACTCGATCGTGCCCGGTGGCTTAGACGTAATGTCATAGACCACCCGGTTAACCCCCTTCACCTCATTAACAATGCGGTTAGAAATCGTCTCCAGCAGGTCATAATCAACCCGCGACCAGTCCGCCGTCATCCCATCCTCACTGGTAATCAGCCGCAACACGATCGGGTGGGCATAGGTTCGCTGATCCCCCATCACCCCCACACTGCGCACCGGCAGCAACACCGCAAAAGCCTGCCAAAAATCATGGTACAGCCCCCGCTGGTTAATCTCCTGCCGCACAATATAGTCCGCATCCCGCAGAATATTGAGCCGTTCCGCCGTCACCTCTCCCAGAATCCGAATCGCAAGGCCAGGGCCAGGGAATGGATGACGATTGACGATTTCCTCCGGCAGTCCCACCGATCGGCCCACCTTGCGCACCTCATCCTTAAACAAGCGCCGCAGCGGCTCCACCAGCTTAAAGCACAGATCCTTTGGCAAACCGCCCACATTGTGGTGGCTCTTAATTTTGACTGCAACCCGCTCCCCAGTCTTGGGGTCCACATTGGTATCCGCCGACTCAATCACATCGGGATACAGCGTGCCCTGGGCCAGATAATCGAACGGTCCCAGACGACGGGATTCTTCTTCAAAGACCCTGATAAACTCATGGCCAATCCGTTTGCGCTTCTCCTCCGGATCTGTAATACCGTCAATTTGGGCTAAAAAGCGCTCCCGTGCGTTGATGTACTCAACGTTAATGTGGAACTGCTCCTTAAAGAGCTTCACCAGACGCTCCGGCTCGTATTTCCGCATAAAGCCCTGGTCAATAAACATGCAGGTCAGTTGGTCACCGATCGCCTGGTGCAACAAAAACGCCAACGTCGAAGAGTCCACCCCCCCCGACAGCGCCAGCAACACCCGCTTATCGCCCACCTTCGCCCGCACTTCCCGAATCGCCTCTTCCACAAAGGCTTCCGTCGTCCAAGTCGGCTCGCACTCACAAATGTGATAGACAAAATTGCGAATCATCGCCATCCCACCCACGGAATGCACCACCTCTGGGTGGAACTGCACCCCATAGAAGGAGCGATCGTGATCGGCTACTGCCGCACAAGGCGTGTTAGTCGTATGGGCTAAGACTGCAAAGCCTTCGGGCAACTGCGTCACCGAATCCCCATGGCTCATCCACATCGTAGAGGCTTCCTCTACATTTGTGAGCAAATCCGTCGGATCCGTAATATAAAGGGCAGCTTTGCCATATTCTGCCAGTTTTGCCCGCTCTACCTGGCCCCCCAACTGCTGCACCATCAGTTGCATTCCATAGCACACCCCCAAAATTGGGATGCCCAGTTGCCAAATTTCAGGGTCACAGTGGGGCGCACCCGGATCATAAACGGAGTTAGGGCCACCCGACAGAATAATGCCCTTTGGGTTGAGATTGCGCAGATGTTCAGCCGTAGTTCTATAGGAAAGAACCTCGGAGTAAACTTGAGTTTCCCGAATGCGACGGGCAATTAGCTCAGAATATTGGGAGCCAAAGTCTAAAATGACGATCATTTGACGGTTCAGATGATCGAGCGCAACAGGAGCAGCGATCGGTTCTGTTTGAGTAGCCACGGCAGTAACCCTATGGTAGGCGGAGCAAAAAACGGCAACAGGAGTCAGGACTGAGAAAGACGATGAGGGTAGATAGTCTATCGCATTTTAGGGTTTAGAGGAAAGGTTTTCTACTGTAGGGGGTGTTAGTAACGCACCATCACAACACCCCATCACACACCACAACGTCAGCACAGCGTCAAGCTTCAAAGCACAGCACGATAGCGGGTCTGAAACGCCGTCAGCTAAACATTCCTGCGGCAACTGCTGTCCAAGGTCGAAGCTCCTGATTCAGTGTCTTTACCATAAGTCCTTCGGCCTCAGAAACTTAGAACGTCATTAAAAATTGCGATTACTTCATAATGACTTGGTATTACTTCATAATCGTTAAAGGAGTCAAGAATTTTAGCGCTCCAACTCATCACAGCCTAAGTTCAACCGTGCACAGATTCCCCAATATCGTTATAACTCCCCCTTTCCCCAACAGTTAACCCACTATGGCCCAAAATCCCACTGTTTTCCAAACCCCTCCCCAACTGATCAAACTGGCCCAAGGGGGATCGCTCGTGAGTTTTCCCACTGATACCCTTCCCGCCCTTGCCATTCGCCCCGATCGGGCTGCCGATCTCTTCCAAGCCAAACACCGATCGACCCACAAACCCCTCATCCTCATGGGGGCAAATACTGACGATCTCTGGCCCTATATTGATAAAACGGGGGTTAAACCAGAAGTTATTCAGCAATGGCAGCAGTTAATGCAGCAATACTGGCCCGGAGCCGTCACCTTTGTCCTGCCCGTCGGTCCCGCTGGTCAACCCTGGGCCGCTGCCCTCAACCCCGAAAACCCCTCCACCTTGGGCCTGCGCGTCCCCAACCATGACCTCGCCCGCGCCATCCTCCAACAAACCGGCCCCCTCGCCACCACCAGCGCTAACCGATCGGGGGAACCCGCCCTCACAGATTTAGCCACGATCGCCCAAGCCTTTCCCCAAGTGGCCGTTGTTGACCCCGGTGCGGGGCTGTCCGCCGGATCGGGTCAAGCGTCAACCGTTGTGCAGTGGCAGGACCAAGGCTGGAGAGTGCTGCGATCGGGATCGGTCTCTGTCGAGCTACCAGCTTGATTTCGGGCAATTTCCCTAGACTTCCCGATAGCGGTACTGCAAATCTAAGGTTTCCTGGAGAGTTTGGAATAAGACATCCAGTTGGAACGGTTTTGTGATGTAGCGATCGTATCCCGCTGCTTGCCAAATTTCTGGCTCTTGGCTGAGATCTGTGGCGGAAAGGGCAATAATCAGGGTCCGTTCTAGGGTTTGATCGTTGATTCGATCGCTAGTGGCCCGATCGCTAGTGGCCCGATCGTCAGCGGCTTGCTCCTCAGCAATCGAGTAGGGAGCAGCACCAAAACCAGGGTTCCCAGTAGTACCGTCGTGAGTACTGTCGGTAATGCGATCGCCAGTCCCATCGGCTAAACTAGAACTACTCAAAGGGTCTGCCAGAACTTCTAAAGAAGTCTCGACGGGATTAAACGCGCTGGCCCCCAAAGACTGCTGTTCCTGGCTCCGAATCTCCCGAACTGCCCTAAAACCATCCATAACCGGCATCTGGAGATCCATAAAAATCACCTGAGGTTGCCACGTTTGCCAAATCTCTACGGCTTCCTGCCCGTTGCTAGCTTCCCGGAACTCCCAGGGCAAAACCCGCAGCAAGTGGAGCAGCAAACGCCGGTTAACCGGCCCATCATCCACAATCAGCACCCGATAGACCGGCTGATCATCCACTAGCCCGATCACCTTACGGTTGAGGATGATTTTGCGGTCATCCACCTGCTTTTTCTGGTCAGCACTGACCTGAACCCAGGGCAAATCAAACCGGAAGCTGCTGCCATGGTACCGCAGGCTCTCCACCGTGATTTTACCCCCCATCGTCTGGACCAGTTGCGCACTGATGGCGAGACCGAGACCCGTGCCGATCGCCTGGGTTTGGCCGCTGTGGGTTTGGCGGAAGGCCTGGAACAACAGCGGCTGCTCCTCCGGCGCAATGCCCATCCCCGTATCCTGGACCGTGAAAAAGAGCCGTTTAGACTGCTCCGGCTGGGGTTTGTCAACCCATCCCGCTTCTACCACTGCTTCAGCCATCTGGGGACCAAATTCCACCCGCAAAAGAATCTGACCCCGATCGGTAAACTTAACGGCATTATCCAACAGATTAATTAAGACCTGCCGCAGCTTCATTTCGTCTAAAACAGCATAGACAGGCACCTCTGGCTGAATTTCAACCTGAAGCTCCAACTGCTTCGCCTTCACCTTCACCTGGAGCAACTTCTGAACCTCCTGCACCAGTTTATGCAAGTTAACGGCCCTCGGCTCTAGGGCCACTGGCCCATTCTCCAGCTTTGCCAAACTGAGGATCTGGTTAATCAAATGCAGCAAATGCTCGCCACTACTGTCAATAATCGCTGCATTTTCCCGCTGTGGCTCTGGTACCCGGTTATCCTGCTGAATCAGACGGGCAAACCCCAAAATTGCATTCAAGGGCGATCGCAGTTCGTGACTCATACTGGCAATAAATAGCCCCTTTGCCCGATCGGCGGCTTCTGCAACCTCCTTCGCCTGCTGTAGAGCTACCTCCGCTGCCCTGCGATCGCGAATATCCTCACAGAAAACCACCTGAAAATCGGGAAAACCGGGAATATGCTGCAATTGATCAAAGGTTAGCCGCGCCCAGAAGCACTGACCATCATTGCGGACTAACTGCACCTCCACTTGCCCACTCTCAACCCCCTCCGTCTCCATCGCCAGTAACAGCCGTTGGATCTTGTCGAGATCGTCCGCTGCCACAATTTGCTCATAGGGGATTTTCAGCAAATCCACCTCAGAATAGCCCAAGAGCTGACAAAATCGACGGTTTACAAAGCCTTGATCCCGAAATTCCGCCTCCTTGGCCCGAAATAAAATCCCCCACTGGGACTGATCAAACAGAGACTTAAACAGTGCCCCCTTCTGTTGCAGCCCTAGCTTTAACTGCTCAACCTCGGTAATATCCGTCGCCACCACCGTACATTCCCAGTACTGCTGCGCCGCATTCCACTGGCTCCAGCAATAAGACAAAATCCAGCGCAACGACCCATCCCGGTGGTGAAAACGATAGCGCAACACCTGGGAGAGCGGCTCATCCTTCACGGCATGGACTTTGGCAAAGGCAGGCAGCAAAACCGCTTGGAAGTCCTCTGGCTCAATGTGGCTGGTCCAAACCTCCGCCCTTGGCATCATCTCCGCTGGAGTATAGCCAAATAATTCCAGCGATCGGGGCGAAACATACTCACATTCAAAGGAATTATCCCCACGAAACTGGAAATGGCAAATACAGGCCGTAGCCGTCTCCAGAATCCTAGCCAATTGGGACTGGGACTGCATCAAAGCAGCCGTTTTGCTCGTCACTTCCTCCGCCAAGATGACCTTTTGGGAGTTTATCTGAGCCACCATCTTCTCAAAAGCTTGGACAAAATCGGCCAGTTCCCGAATCGGGGACGACAGCAGCCGAGCATGGGCACTGGTGGGCTTTCCCGCCGTCAAATCTTGGCTAGATTGCTGCAAACTAGCAAAAGCTTGCATCATTTGGCGAAAAATCCACAGATTCAACAGCAAAAAGCAGCCCGACGCAACTAAGCCCCACACCAAAGGAGGGGACAAAGCCAAGTCTGGGATAGATTGGCCCGATGCAGGCGCTAGCCCTACCTTTTTCGGCACAACGGTGATCACCAACCAAGAAGACAGTTGGGATCTAGGGACGAGAAAATCAGATAAAGCAGCGCTGCGCTTGACTTGAACAAAGTAATCCTCGACGGATCGGCGCGATCGGCCTGGGGAGACCGGAAAAACACTCGTTAAGTCACCAAACCAATAGGCATCTGGACTCTGGGTCTCGGTCAAGAACCTCTGAAAGCTAGCATCTTGGCTCAAGGAAGCCAAAACCTCCTCCACCGGAGGCAATGGTAACGACTGCTCAGCAATAGCAGGAGCTAGATCAGGACTAGAACCGCCCCGATCGGCGGGGGTAAGCTGGGTTTGGGCTAAAACTGCCCCAATTTGATTCTCCTCCTGCCCCACCACTATCACCTGAAGCGGCGGCACCCTAGACCAGGATTGAAACAGTTGGACCAAATCAATCAACACAAAACTCAGCCGCACAACCCCCCGTGACTGCCCCTGATAGGTGACCCGTTGGGACAGGGTTAACCGCGATCGAGTCGGTTCATTGGCCAGCAGTTCCTCCGGTTCTCCACGGGTCTGGACTCCCCCCACGGTTAGAGCTGATTTATGAAGTAAATCTTAAGAGAGCTGAAAGCACTGTAGTGAAG
>JBMTWK010000103.1:0-8578 GCA_049452395.1 Prochlorothrix sp.
TATTCTTCGCCTTGCAGAAGGGTGCCCACGATCGGCGAGTCTAGGCTGGGCTGCTCTCGCACGTTCAGCACCTCCACCGCAACCCGAATGCGCAGGGGACTCCCCACACTGGCCCCAACACTGGCCTCCGGCTCATCGATGGGTTGGACCTCCACCTCCGTTAGGAAATTGCCCGCAACCCAATCCCCCGATCGCAGGCGCATCCAGCCCGACTCCGTGGCTTGGCCTTCAATGCGATCGCCCGCTCCTAGGGTCGCCACAATGTCGTACTCCGTTCCCGGCCCCGATCGCACATTCAGGCTCTCGCTGGTCACGGTATAGAACCGGAAGCAATCGATCGCCGCAGACTCTTCAGCCGCCTCTGGCGGCGCTTCTCCCCCCATGCCACCGCCCGCACAGGCTTGGCCCGGAGCATAGGGACTGGTGGCACTGGTGTCTAAGCCCAGGGCAGCGGCGGTTTCTAGCCCTGCAATGCCGTCAACGGCTAACTCTTGAGCTTCCTGGAAGCGCAGCACTGCTGCCTCTGTATTGCTGCCAAAAACGCCATCGATCGGCCCCGGAGAGAACCCCATCTCCGCAAGCGCCATTTGCACATCCCCCACGGCACCACAGGCATCCCCCATCTGTACCGCAGCCTGTGCCGGGGCCAGTTGCGTTGCCCACAGGGCCGGAGCCAGGACCGTCAGGGAGAGCCAAGGTAGGCGACCCGCCGCTGAGGGGCTGGGGTTGGGCGATGCCGATCGCCCGCTGTCTTGCCCAGGGAGAGAAAATAAAAGGGGAAGCGCTGATTCAGAGGCCGGAGCGGGATGCAGTAGCAATTGAGAATAAAGCAGAGATTCCATGGTGTTCCTCCCAAGGACACGGCAGCGGACGACCGAGGTCTCAGGGCGTACTGATCACGAATACAAAATAAATTTAAAATCGGTGATGATCAGACTGCCACGAGCCACGGGTCTGTCTCTACTGTATCCCACTCCCTCTAGGGGTGACCAGATCTAGGGGTGAGACCCCTGCTGTCAGCCAGGTTCAGGAGGGTGCATCCCACTTTAGAAGATATCTGGGTAGGGGTCGTGCCCCCATGCCGACCCGCTTCGGCCCAAAACCGAGGAAAGTAAGAGCCGATTGCAAATCGGCGATCCCAGATTGCAAATCGGCGATCCTAGATTAATCGGCGATCCCAGGAGGTTGGGTTTTGGGGCTGGGTGCACTGTGGGGCGCAGAAGAAGGCCGATTACAAATCGGCGATCCCAGATTGCAAAGCGGCGATCCCAGATTGCAAGGCGGCGATCCCAGGTTGCAAAGCGGCGATCCTAGGCGGTTGGGTTTAACGGTTTCTGTGACTCAGCGCGAGTTGCCCAATCTTTCCTTAGACGGGGTTACCAGATCGGCCTTGGGCGAATAACCCCTGGGCCTGCTGCCAGAATGATTGCCAAACCCCATAACCCAACGCAGTCAAATGAACCCCATCCGTTGTGAAGTCGCGCCGCAGATTGCCCCGATCGTCGGCAAAATACGGATGCAGATCCAAATAGTGAACCCCTTCGCGTTGGGCAATTTGGATCAACTGGCGGTTAATATTCCGAATACGGCTATTGGGCACCCGATTATCCGTCGGGAGAATCGATTGCAGCACAATTTCAGCCTGGGGATGGTCCTGGTGCAGTTGCCAGACGATTCTCTCTAAATTACTCACCACCGTTGCATCACTCGCCCCCTGCAACAGGTCATTAATCCCCGCCATCACATAAATGGTATCGGGCCGAGCATTCCGGAAAAAGTGGAGCCGTTGCAGAATTCCCGTGGTTGTATCGCCGGAAATGCCCTGATTCAGCCAGAGTCGGTTCTGGGGCAGGGTTTCCTGGGGCATCCACAGGCTGAGGGAGTCTCCCACCACAATGCTGAGGGGGCTGGAGCCTTGGCCCACGGTGACGGCCCGTGCTTCCGCCGCTAGGAGCAGTTGCCACTGGGCAGAGTTGGGCTGTTGGGTGGCGTTGGCC
Organism: Prochlorothrix sp.; assembly: GCA_049452395.1. GTDB lineage: Bacteria > Cyanobacteriota > Cyanobacteriia > Prochlorotrichales > Prochlorotrichaceae > Prochlorothrix. The sequence goes on from JBMTWK010000103.1 coordinate 1,998, forward strand.
CAGACCGATCGAAAGCTGTTGCTGGGCAGACGGGTGTAGAGGCGACCGGCTTGGAGGGAGGCCCGCCGCTGCTGGTAAAGTTGGGGGCCGGAGGCGGGGCCTTGGTAGTTGGCGGTGAAGCGGGGAGTGGCTTGGCCGGAGTTGGGCGGGAGGGTCAATCCGGGGAGGTTCAGGCCCGGTTCAGAACGCAGGGCGATCGCCCCAGGGTCAGATCCCGATCGAGCCGGTGCCGCTGTCAAAGTCGAAGGTGTCGCTGTCCCAGTCGCCGCTATCCCCGCTGCTGTCCCAGAAGCCGCTGTCCCAGAAGCCGCTGTCCCAGAAGCCGCTGACGTGGCCACCGTTGCAGAGATCGCGGTCCCCGTGGCCCCCAAAGGGGTAAAAGACGTTGTGGTAAAACCCGTGGGGGATGAAGTGGAGGCGGTTGTAGCGCTTGCCCCCTGGCCCGATCGCCAAGCCACAGGCATCACTCGACGGGTACTGGGATTGCTGCTGGGATTAGTGCTCCCCATGGGGGTCTCGCCCCCTGGCGTTTCCTGACTTTTCAGAACATGCAGCAACGCTTCCTGGCAAAGGTGACCCTGGGGATCGATCGATCGGCCACTCAATTCCGGGAAACTGGCTTCAGGATGGGCCAGATCGGGATGCAAAGCAGATTTTTGGCCCGTGAAGGTTTTGGGGCTAGGGCTGAGGCGATCGGGGGGGGTGGGCAGGTCCACCGCGTTATTTTCGGCCAACTGCATTTTGGCCAACATCGTTGCAACTAAACAAAGGTCGCTCATGGCACCGGGCAGATCGTAGGGGTACTATACCTTTGCGCCCCCCGATCGCCCAGTCAGGACAAGACCAGCACTAGGCTGTCACAGGATTCTCAGCCGGGGGAGCCTAAGATTGGCGGCGACGGGCATAGTCCCAGGCCACGATCGCCCCAGTTCCCAGCACATACAGCCCCAACAGGCCATCGGTCCAGACACTGGACCCCGTACCAAAGCTGGCATAGTGCAAATCCCGGCGATCGCCCTGGCTAATTTGGTTAAACTCTACCCCTGTCTCGCTAACCGGCACATAGAGAATATCTTCATGGCCTTCCTGCTGAATGCGCACCTTCCATTCTCCGGGCTGCTTCACATCGGGCACAAAGGCACTACTGCCGTCGGCGTTGGTGGTCGTTTCTAGCCAGGGCGTTTCATCATTGCCCGGTGCATAAATGGTGACGATCGCCTCCTGCACTGGCTCACCCGTGCTGAAAGTCGTCGTCAGTTGCAGTTCAGAGCTAAAAAGATCCAGGGCATAGTCGGTCTGGACCATGTGGGCAAAAGCTGCCGTGGGTAACCCCAGGAGGGCCAGGGTTGAGAGCAAGGGGGCAAACAAACGTGAGGACATAGGCACAGCAGATGTAGATTGAAGAACTGAATGACTCAAACAGATTCAAGGTTGCCGTTTAGGATAGCAGCAAAATTTTTGAATGGGCAGGGGCGGAAAATCGCGACGACTCAACAAACGAAGACTCAAATTCTCAGGCTTCCTCTAGCTGGGGAATAGTGCCCTGGGCTGTGGTTTCCGGTAAAAACCTGACGAGGGGCAGCGGTAACAGGGTGCTGAGGGTTGTAATGAGGGTTAACAGCCAGAGATTCGTAAAATCCGTATCCGTGACCCCCAGCCAGTGGGTTAACACGGCCCCCAACTCCGTCGAAGCCAGATAAGACAAATTGCACACCGACATCAGCAGCGCAAATAGCGTCGCCTCAATGCCGGGGGGGCACAGCCGCGCCGCCAGCACCAGCACCGGCATATAGGCAATCTCCCCCGCCACCGTCAGCACCAAACTATCCCCCAAGCTAAACCACTGGTCACTAATCCCCAAACTGCGATTGGCATGGGTGACCAGCAGCAACGTAGACAGCCCCAGCAGGGTGGACAGAATCGCAGCCCAGGTAAAAATCTTCCGAAAGGGAACTGCCTTGAAGTAGCGATTAAACAGCCAAATTCCCACTAAAGCCGCTATTTTTGTCACAAATTGCACCCGTCCCAAGAATTCCGGCTTAAAGCCTAGCTCATTGGTGGTGAAGTAAAAAAAAGCGGACTGGGAGTTGGGCGTTGCTTGCCAGAGAAAGAGAAAAAGGGTCGGGAACCAGATGGCCCGCTGGCTGAGGGCTTTTTTCAGCAGCACAAGCTGATTTTTGACGACAGCGCTGCTGATCCCGGTCTGGCTCGGCTCTTCTTGGATAATCCCTGCCGCGATCGCCACCAACAGCGGAAACGCTGCCGTAATCAGAAAAACCGTTTGGGTACTGACCACTTCCAGCAAATAACCGCTGAAATAAGCCGTAAACAGCCCCCCTAGGGCCGCAGTCCCCCAACAGAGGGATTGGAGGGAACCCGTCGTGCTGAGGGACTCGTTACGGACGCGCTCAACAACGAGGGAGTCGGCAATGACATCACTGATGGCCAGGGACAGGGAGCTGAGGGTAATGGCGAGGGCTGCGCTCCAAGGCCGATCGACCACGGTGCCCAGGGCAACCAACGACCCCATGCCCAAGAGACCCGCTAAAATCAGATACGATCGGCGACGGTAGCCTAAAATAGGCACCCCATCCGATAGAAAGCCAAACACCGGCTTAATCGTCCAGGGCAACATCGATAGCCCCATCAGAGCCGCTGCCTCTGCGGGACTTAAGCCCAGATCATCCTTTAGGAAAAAACTAACCGCTAAACGAGCTAACCCCAACACCCCTTGGACAAAGTAAACCAACAAAATGGCCGTCAGTTCCAGGCTGGGTTCATTGCCAAAAAAGAGGTTGTCCTTCAGCCACTGCTGCCAGGGCGAGAGGGGCGGGGCATCTGGGGCGATCGAAACTGGAGCAGGAGGAGGGGAGGTTTGCATGGGCCTTGAAACAATCTATGGGTTAAGGTCTATAAAACGGGAGTTATCGGAAGATTAACGGGCGAATCTGACGGACTGCTAGGCCCAAGACCACAACGAGGAGCGTGATCAGCCACAGCAACGACAGCGGCCACCACGGCGGCAACCCCAAGGGCCACCGCAGCAGATCCACTAGGGCAGAAATCGGCAACAGCGCCGCGACTCTTTCCAGGACGGGGGGAAGGGTTTCCCTGGGGAAGTAGGTGCCACAGAGGGTGAACATGGGGATGATGATCAAAAAGATCGGCACATTAAGCTGGTCTACAGTGTTAAAAAAGCCCGCCATCCAGAGGCCAAAGGCTGAAAACAGCAAACAACCTAGCAACATCACGGGTAGGGCAAAAATCAGCCCAGAAATGGGATAGAGTCCGGCCACGATCGCCACTGCTGCCGTTAAGCTGCCCGCAATCATGCCCCGCGTTGCCGCCCAGAGCCAATCCCCCATAAACACATCCCGAAAGCTGAGGGGAGCCGTGAGTAAGGCTTGCCAAGTCTTCTGGAACCGGAGGCGAATAAAAGTGCCAAAGGCCGCTTCAAAGAAAGATTGAAATAAAACCCCCACTGCAATCATGCCCGGTGCCAAAAATTGGACATAGGGAATGGTTTGGCCCAGATATTCCACTTTCCCCACCAGCGGGGAGAAGCCATAGCCAAAGGCGACTAAATAGACGATCGGCTCGGAAATGGGCGGCAAGAAGTTCACCAACCAAGTGCGGCGATAGACCTGGAAATGTCGCCACCAAACCGAGTAAATCCCCCAAAAGTCTGGGATTGTAGTAGATAGGTCCGGGGGTGGACCGATCGGGGGCCGATCGTCGCGCGAATCAGCAGATGCAGCGGGATTAGACTGTATAGAGGTCATGGTTAGGGATAGTTAGGCACAGTTAGGCATAGTTAGGCACATTAGGGGAGAGATGGACGAGGAGCAGGATTGGGGAGCAGAGCTAGGGATGGGTCTATCTCACTTTAACCTTGCGCTTATCCTGCACCATAATCTTGCTCTATCATTAACGTTACGCTAGTACTAACGCATTCTCTACCATCGCTTTGCCCTCCACCCCCGAACCTTTGCCATGACTCCCCCCCGTCCCTCCACCCAAGCCCCCCCGATCGTCGCCCCTCCCGCTGCCACGCCGCCCGCTACTGCCACGCCGCCCGCTACTCCTCCTCCCGCAACCGCACCCCCTGCCGCCACCGTCGCACCTCCCTCAAGCCTAGAAAACCCCCGTGAACCTGACCCCCACTGGGTTCCGGAACCACCCCCCACTGACTTAGTTTTTGAGGATGGTATCCCTTTGGAAAGCAACCGGCATCGCCTTGCGATGAATCTTCTCGTTGAGAGCATCTACACCGCCCTAGCGCCCCGCCAAGACTTTTTTGCCGGGGGCAATATGTTTGTGTACTTTAGCCGCCAGCAAGTCAAAAATCGAGATTTTCGAGGACCGGACGTGTTTGTGGTGCTCAATGTTGACGGCAATAAGGAACGTCAAGGTTGGGTCGTCTGGGAAGAAGAGGGCCGCTACCCCGATGTGATCATTGAGCTAACCTCTCCCAGTACAGCAACGGAAGATCTAACGACTAAAAAGGATCTTTATGCGGGAACCTTTAGTACCTCTCATTACTTTATCTATAATCCCTTTAATCCGGCTGATTTCCAGGGGTGGCAATTGCAAGGGGGACGCTATGTAGACCTGGAAAAGGACGATCGGGGCTGGCTGTGGTGTGAAGCCCTGCATCTCTGGCTTGGTCCCTGGCAGGGTCAAGTGCTGCTGGAAGAGGCGACGTGGCTACGGTTCTATGATGCCAAAGGGCAGCTCGTTCCACTGGCAGCAGAGCAGGCTAAGCAGGAACGGCTACGGGCTGAAGAAGAGCGGCTACGGGCTGAGGAAGAGCGGCTGCGGGCTGAGGAAGAACGGCTACGGGCTGAAGAAGAACGGCTGCGGGCTGAGGAAGAGCGGCTGCGGGCTGAAGAGGCTGAGGCAGCATTAGCCCGATCGCAGCAACAAGCGGCACAACTGCGGGCCAAACTCCAGGAATTGGGCATTGATCCCGATACCCTGACTTAATCCGAACCCAGAGCAGTCCCCGTGAGGCGGAGAAAAACATCCTCAAGATTGGCCAAGCGGCGGGTGAGACGGGGGGCGTGGGTGGCCTCTAGCTCCTGCCACAGTTGCTCCTCGGCTCCTTCTGGCAGCGCAATCACATAGCCATGGCCAAACCTGCGCCACCAAACCCGAAACCGCTGACCGATCGCCCCAACCTGGGGTTCCTCCAAGCCTTCCACCTCCGCCACTTCCCGCCCGATCGTCCGCTGAATCAACTCCTCCGGCTCCCCTTCATCCATCACCCGCCCCTGCTGCATCAACAGCAGCCGATCGCACAGCCGCTGCGCCTCATCCATATAGTGGGTCGTCAGCACCACCGCACAGCCCTCCCGCCGCAGTCGGATCACCAATTGCCAAAAATCCTGCCGTGCATCGGGGTCCAGTCCCGTCGTCGGCTCATCCAAAAACACAACTTGGGGCCGGTTCACCAAGGCACGGGCCAGCACCAGCCGCCGCTTCATCCCCCCCGACAGGGTATCCACAGCACTCCCGCCCACATCTTCCAAATTGACCTGGGCCAGCAGTTCCCCCGCCCGTTGCCGCGCCGCTGCCCCCCGAATGCCGTAGTGGTGCGCAAAGTAAGCTAGGTTCTGAAAAGCGGTAAAATCTGGGTCTAAGTTATCCTCTTGGGTCACAATCCCCATTTTTGAGCGGGCCTGTTTACTCTGCTGGGGAATTTTCCACTGGTTGAACTGAACATAGCCCTGGCTGGGTAACACTTGGCCATAGCACATACTCACCGTCGTGGTTTTACCGGCCCCATTTGGCCCCAGCAAGCCCACCACTTCCCCCGCCCTCAGCGTAAAATTAATCGCTTCAACGACCGTGCGATCGCCATAGGTTTTCCAAAGATCATGGGCCGTTAGCATAGAGTCAATTGCAACGCAGTCTTGAGAGTACAGTCTTGAGAGTCCGATCGTCGGTTGGGTGCCTCTCAACTGTAGCAGCCCCCACCTACTTTACCGTCATACACCAGCAACTTGTATCTCACCTTGGACGGGCCAGTGGGCTTATCCCACCAGACTCCCTATTGTGGAATGCCGTATTGTGGAATGCCGTCCGGCTATACGCATCCCACAGGCACTGACCGCGCGGAGTCTGGGGGGTGGCCCCGTTTGGGGGAACTGGGGCAATGGGCTACCATGTCTAAATAAAGGGAGAATAATTTAGGGAAAATCTCCCCCGCCCACCCCAACGTTGTGCCGAATACCCCATGAGCAACCTCATTGTCCTGATTTCAGCCTTGGTCGTCGCCTGGTTAATCTTTACCTGGGTTCTCAACGTCCTCAAAGCAACACTGACCACGGCCTTTGTGGTTGCCATCATCGCTGCCGCCCTCTCCATTATCGTTGGCATTGGCCCTAGCGAACTGTTCAACCAAGTCATCAATCTGCCCCAAACCCTCCTAGATCTGGTTCGCGGTCAGTAACCCAACCCCTTGCTCGTGCGGGCCTCTTGCCCGCGTGGTGAGCGAGACGCTCACACTCAGGGGCACAAAACGTATGCCTGACTGATGCCTTGGTCTACTCGTGCGGGCATCTGGCCCGTGAGGTAAA
>JBMTWK010000104.1:0-8553 GCA_049452395.1 Prochlorothrix sp.
CTAGCATTTCACTCTACAGTATAGTCCTAATCAAATGGTCGATTGCTATAGTCCAGCATGAAAGACTACAGCATAAAAGACTGTGGATTGTTATGGCTTCCGATCGTCCCCATCCCCCCGATGCCTTCCCCGATCCCTTAGCGGATTGGGACGGCGATCGTCTCTGGAACTTAGACCCAGCCGACGATCGGGACGACTACGATAGTCCCTGGAAAAGCATCATCGATCGCTACTTTCCTGAATTTATTGAGTTCTTTCTACCCGCAGCCTCCGATCTCATTGACTGGAGCCGAGAGCCTGTTTTTCTGGATACCGAGCTGCGGCAGATTATTCGCGATGCAGAACTGGGGCGACGGCTGGCCGATCGTCTAGTGCAAGTCTGGCTCAAAAACGGCCAGGAAACCTGGGTGCTGATTCATATTGAAGTCCAGCGCAGCCGCCAGCCCGACTTTGCCCAGCGTATCTATACCTATCACTACCGCATTTACGACACCTACCAGCGCCCGGTCTCCAGCCTGGTCCTCCTCGCCGATGACCATCCCCAATGGCGACCCGACCACTTTGGCTACAGCCTCTTCGGCACTGCCCTGCACTTTAGCTACCCCACCATCAAGCTGCTGGACTGGGCCTCAGAAATCCCCGCCCTCGAAGCCCACCACAACCCCTTCGCCACCGTCATCCTCACCCACCTCACCGCCGTCGCCACCCGCACCGATCCCGCCACCCGCTTGCAGGAAAAATTAAAATTAGTCAAAGCCCTCTATCGCAAGGGCTACGATCGCCAAGACATCCTAGAGCTTTTCCACTTCATTGACTGGCTGCTCAAAATGCCCAAACTTCTAGAGCAGCGCTTCTGGCAGGACATCCAAACCTACGAGGAGGCCCAAAAAATGCCCTACATCACCAGTGTTGAACGCCTTGCGATCGAACAAGGTATCGAACAAGGTATCGAACAAGGTATCGAGCAAGGTCGGCAGATTGGGGAGCAGGTGACTTATTTGAAGATTTTAGAGATGGAGTTGGAGCTGAAGTGGGGAGAGCGAGGCCGATCGCTGCTGGTGGCCTTGGCAGAGATGAGCCACGGGGAAGATTTATATGCCATTCTACGGGCACTGAAGACGGTGGAAACCCCGGCGGAGCTGTTGCGGTGGTGGGTCGATCGGAGTTTGGCGCTGGAGCCAGAACCGGAGCCGGAAGCCTTCACCCGGTTGCAGCAGGGACTGATCTTGGCGCAACAATTGCGGCGGCTGGTGGAGGAAGCGTTAGGCTCAGAAGGATCCGTCTTGGTTCCGGCTGACCTAGGGCTGTTGACTTCGATCGAGGCGCTGCGCGATCGCTACCGGCAGTTGATCGATCGGGCCTAGTGCTAGTAGACAAAGGCATAGATTTTACACCCATTAGCGTGAGCGTCTCGCTGTAACTATTCAGGGGTCTACGAAGTTAGTAGGGTTTCAGCCCTTCGATCGGAGTCCGAAGCAGCTCAAACCATACCAATCCAGGATTTTCAGAGCCTGAAACCCGCATTCTTCCGTGACCCCCTGAATGGTTACCGTCTCGCTCACCTCGCGGGCAAGATGCCCGCACTCGAAAAGGGGTGAGAATTGCCGCCCTGCTGTACTGGCAGAGTTAAGGTTTTCAGCTAAATCAATCCAGATTTAGAAATTTTTACCTAGATCGAGCCAGGTTAATCCCATTCAATCCAAATTAATCCAGATTAATCCAAATCTTGGGCGAGGATCTGGCTAATGGCGGCGCGGGTTTTGGTTTGGAACTCGTGGACGTTCACCTGGTTCAGCACCGCGATCGCCGACAGAATCAGCCCCGCCTCCAGAACAAACACAAAACCATAGGACAACAACACATTCCCAAAGAACAGCGCCCCCAAACTTTTGAGCAAGCCCCCCAACCATGTGGAGAGGGCACGGGCGATGGATTGGGCCAGTCCCCAGGCTCCAATAAAGGTTCCTGCCGTTTCAGCAGCGGTAAAATCTAGCATCAAACTGAGGGAAGCATTGGTGGTCAGGCCGGAGGCAATGCCAAAGCAGCCCACTAAGCTCATCAGGAGAACAGGCTGGGGATTGAGGCCCGCACTGGCGAGTAAGAGCAGGGTGGTGGCAACGGCAACGCAGCCAAAGCGCACCGTGCGAAATTTGCCAAAGCGGGGCACAAAGAAAAAACCCGCCATACCGAGGCCCACCAAGTTACCCATGCCAAAGGCCGAGTTCAGTTGGGTTGTGGCGGACATGGGCATTTGGAAGACTTCGGCTCCATAGTTTTCCAGGACTGCATCCTGCATAAAGAGGCCGATCGTAATCAGCAGTAAGCAGACGAAGAACAGCCCCGTTTGGGTCGTGGCGGTCAGGATGCGCAGGGCTTCCCGCAGACCGATTTGGTCTTCGCGGTTGACGGCTTGGGAGCGCTGGGAATAGCGGGAGTAACGGGCTTCTATGCCCCAGGTGCCGATCGCTGTTAGCCCAATCACCACGATCGGCACAACCACAAACAAACGGTTCAGGCTGTCCTTAATCACCGTGAGGTCGGCTTCAATGTCCACCCGCTTGAGCAAGATAGCCGTGGTGATGCCTCCGGCGATAATGCCCACCAGCAGCATAGACCAGACAATGCTGACCACCTTAGAGCGGTTGTCTTCCTCAGAGACATCGACCAAGAGAGCGACAAAGGGGGTCGAGGCTAGACTAATGGCAAGGCCGTAGAGGGCGAAGGCAAGGCCCAAAAACGTCGCCCAGCCGATCGTGGCCGGGGTCCATTCCCAACCGCCTTGGGCGGTGACGGCATCCCCCAATCGCCACATCACCTGCACAATGCCAAAGACAAGGGCAGTAAAAAGGACGGTCCCCAGCCAAACATAGCCGCTGCGGTGTAGCCCCCACAGGGGCCGACTATCGGACAGTTGGCCAATCCAGATTTTGGCGGGGGCCGTGATTTGGGACAGGGCAATTAAACCGGCGGTGATGGCGAGGGGAACCCCCAGTTCGGCAACCATGACCCGGTTCAGTAACCCCAGGGTGAGAACCGACATCATGCCTAGTCCCGCATTGAACAGGCCCAGCCGGAACATGAGGGGCAGAGTGACTGGGGGAAGGGGGGAGGGGGACTGAGATGGGGAAAGCGCAGAATCAGTTGCAGAATCCATGGGGAATGGGCTAGACAAGGGGCGTGGAGGGGAGGCGGATTGGGGAGCTAGATCGGGGCTAATGGATGAGCCAGCGCAAGGTTCAAGGTGGCCGCGATCCTGAGCCGCGATCCGTCGCGCTCCATCACAATCCATTAAGTCATGATTCAGTCATTATGAAATATTTTTTCTTAACGCAAGGGTGGACGGTGGGGCGAGTCTGGGAGTTTGGGGGGCTGTGGAATGAGCTAGTGTGGCGACGATCGCCCCAAATTGAGCGCTTAAACTTGGCTTTGGTGGAACCCTGCAGCGATCGTGGCTCTCCCTCGGAGCTGGAATATCTCTGGCTCTATGGGGTGGAGGAGGCGGTGTTGATGGTGGAGGTCAAGCCTCCCGTCGTAACTCCCACAGCCTTGGCGGCCCAGCTCCCAGCCCCCATGACGATCGGGCGCGTCATCTTAAAGGAATTAATCACCGCCGATCAGGTCCTCGATCGCCTGCAAACAGCCTCTGGGATTCATGTTTGGCGATCGTAACCCCCAGAAATCCATCGTAACCCCCCAGAAATGCCACGATCGCGGCGGTGGGGATCCCGGCCACAGGGGGGGCGGTTACCTCCCCTCTGTTAAAAAATGCTTAAAACTACGTAACGGTATATGATAAGCATAGTTACAAATATTTACCTTTGCGATCGCTCTGTAATCCATTACCCCTGGATTACCGTGCCGGGGACTCTCCCCTTTGGCCCAGCGGCCCCTAAGCGAGATTAGAGCGATCAACGCAACGCGATTAAATCCCCTGCAATCGTGCATAACAAACCCCCAGACTCCTTGCGCCAGGGATGGCATATGGCCCCAGATTGGCCCTTTTAATGCCCTGTCTTGCCTTTCCCCGCGTCTCTGAGCCAGGGGTCAATCCGCCAACATAGGACTCTCTGGGAGACTTTGCCATGTTTGAATATTTCACCGATCAAGCCGTAAAAGTGGTGATGATGGCTCAGGAAGAGGCCCGTCGCCTCAACCAAGCCTCTGTAGGCACCGAGCAGTTACTGCTAGGGCTGTTGCGGGAAGACGTGAACATGGCCTCCAAAACCCTAACGGAGATGGGCGTTACCCTGGACGGGGCGCGGCAGGCGGTGTTGGATGTATCGGGACGCGGCAGCGGCCCTGTGCCGACGGATCTACCCTTCACCCCCAAGGCCAAAAAAGTTTTAGAACAATCCTTCCAAGAAGCGCGGCAGTTATCCGAGCGCTACATCACACCCAATCACCTCCTGCTGGCCCTGAGCCAAGACCAAGGCGGGGTTGCAGCCAAGGTGCTGCGGCGCTTAGGAGTGGATCCCATGGAGGTGCGTAACCGTCTGATCCGTCGCCTTGGTGAGGAATCCGTGGCGGCAGGCAGTCGTCCGGGGCCAGAACCGGAGCGATCGGGCCGCGATCGCCGCAATACCAAGGCATTAAAGGAATTTGGCACCAATCTGACGGACTTGGCACGGGAAGGCAAGCTCGATCCGGTGGTGGGTCGCAGCACGGAAATTGAGCGGGTAGTCCAGATTTTGGGCCGCCGCACCAAGAACAATCCCATTTTGCTGGGGGAACCCGGTGTGGGCAAAACGGCGATCGCCGAGGGCATTGCCCAGCGCATCGTGCAACAGGACGTACCGGAAACCCTGCTCAACCAAGAAGTGATCAGCCTAGAAATGGGGACGCTGGTGTCGGGAACCCGCTTCCGGGGCGACTTTGAGGAGCGGCTGACCAACATTTTAAGTGAGGTCAGAGAGGCAGGGAACATCATCCTGGTGGTGGACGAAGTGCATACCCTGGTGGGGGGCGGCTCCTTTGAGGGGGGGACCGATGCGGCCAACCTGATGAAACCTGCGCTCGCGCGGGGCGAGATTCAATGCATCGGGGCAACGACCCTGGATGAGTATCGTAAATATATTGAGCGGGACGAAGCCCTTGCCCGCCGCTTCCAGCCCGTCAAGGTGGATGAGCCGTCCCTAGACGACACCGTGGAGATTCTGCGGGGGTTACGGAGCACCTACGAGGCGCACCACCGGGTTACCTTCACCGATGAGGCATTGGCGGCGGCGGTGAATCTGGCCCATCGTTACATTAACGATCGCTTCCTGCCCGACAAGGCGATCGACCTCATGGACGAGGCTGGCTCTCGGATGCGGCTCCGCCATGCCCGCAAAACCGATCAAAAAGACCTCCAAAAGGAACTGCGCCAAGTTCAAGCAGAAAAGCAAGAGGCCGTTCAGTCCCAGGATTTCCCAGCAGCGTCCCAGTTGCGGGATAAGGAACTGACCTTGGAAAGTAAGCTGCGCGCGCTGGAGGTCAGCCAAACCCCCATGGCCCTGATGGTGACCGAGACGGAAATTGCCGAAGTGGTGGCCCTCTGGACCGGGGTACCGGTGACCCAGTTGAATGAGTCGGAAACAACCAATCTGCTCAATCTCGAAAGCCGCCTCCATGAGCGCGTCATTGGCCAAGACGAGGCAGTGGTCGCCGTCGCCAAAGCCATGCGGCGGGCACGGGTGGGCCTGAGCCATCCCAACCGCCCGATCGCCAGCTTCATCTTCTCCGGCCCCACTGGAGTCGGCAAAACGGAACTATCCAAAGCCCTCGCTGCGGCGCTGTTTGGCTCGGAAGAGGCGATGATCCGGGTCGATATGTCGGAATTCATGGAACGCCATGAAGTCTCCAAGTTGATCGGTTCGCCCCCTGGATTTGTGGGCTTTGATGAGGGGGGACAGCTTACGGAAGCAGTGCGCCGTCGTCCCTACAGCGTCATTCTCTTTGACGAAGTGGAAAAGGCTCACCCCGATGTCTTCAACATTATGTTGCAACTGCTGGATGAAGGGGCGCTGACGGACTCTAAGGGTCGGGTGGTCAACTTTAAGAACACGGTGATCATCATGACCTCGAACTTGGGGTCGAAGGCGATCGAAAAGGGCGGCCAAGGCTTGGGCTTTGAGTTTTCCGGGGAAGATGCCGGAGAAATCCGCTACCAGCAGATTCGCGCCAAGGTCATGGAGGAAATGAAGCAGTTCTTCCGTCCGGAGTTCTTAAACCGGGTGGATGATGTCATTGTCTTCCGACAGTTGATTGAGGCTGAGGTGGCCCAGATTGCCGATCTGATGCTGAAGGAAGTGGGCCTTCGTTTGGCCCAGCAGGCCATTAGCCTGGAGGTGACCCCCGCCTTCAAAGCCAAAGTGGTTGCCCAGGGCTATGACCCCACCTATGGCGCTCGGCCCCTGCGTCGGGCAGTGATGAGCCTCCTGGAAGATGGGCTAGCGGAGGCGATTCTGTCGGGTCACGTCAGCGAAGGCCAAACGGCGTTGGTGGATGTCAATGAGGCCGGTGAGGTGACGGTCAATCGCAAGGAACGCGCCCTCGCCCTAGTCGGTTAACAACCCCCACAACTATCCCCCCAGGAGGGCCGACTAACCATCGGCCTTTCTCTTGCTCCCCCCTAGCTAGAATCGCCCATTTGCAACCTGGGATCGCCGATTTGCAATCGGCCCTTCTAAAACTCCTCCCCTAGGATCGCCGATTTGCAATCGGCCTTTCTATTGCTCCCCCCTGGCTGGAATCACCGATTTGCAACCTGGGATCGCCGATTTGCAATCGGCCCCTCTCTTGCTCCCCTAGGATCGCCGACTTACCCTCGGCCCTTCTACTTTCCCTACTGGCCCGATCGATCGTTGCATCACTGCCATGATTTCCCCCGCTCCCGAAAATCTAGGCTTGACCGTAGTTCGCCTCCTGCGCTGGCACAAACCTGCCGGTCGCTTAATTCTTCTCATTCCGGCCCTTTGGGCCATTTTTGTTGCCGGTCGGGGTCAGCCGCCACTTTCCTTATTCTTCGTCATCCTATTGGGCACTTTGGCCACCAGTGCCGCCGGTTGTGTCGCCAATGATCTCTGGGATCGCAACATTGATCCCCAGGTAGAGCGCACTCGCGATCGGCCTCTCGCAGCCCGCACCCTCTCCCTCCAGGTAGGCATTGCCGTCATGGTAGTGGCCTTCGTTTGTGCCTTTCTGCTGGCCCTCTACCTCTACCAAACCCACAACAGCCTGACCTTCTGGCTTTCCGTGGCCGCTGTGCCCTTTATTGGCCTCTATCCCGGTGCCAAGCGCGTTTTTCCAGTCCCCCAACTAGTGCTCTCCCTCGCCTGGGGTTTTGCGGTGCTAATTAGCTGGACAGCGGTGACGGGGACGATCGCGGCGGGAACCTGGTGGCTATGGGGAGCGGTGGTGCTGTGGACCTTGGGCTTTGACACCATTTATGCCCTCAGCGATCGCGAGGACGATCGCAAAGTCGGGATTCATTCCAGTGCCATTTTCTTTGGCGATCGCGCCCCAGAGGCGATCGGAGCCTTTTTCCTGGGAACCGTCGCCTGTCTAGCCGGTTTGGGGCTGAATCAAGGTTTTACCGGCAGTTACTGGGTCACCCTAGTCCTAGCAGCGGGTCTCTGGCTCTGGCAATATGGGCAACTGCGCCGCCCCCTGTCTCGCGGCACCTATGGCAAGCTGTTTAGTCAAAACGTCTTGATCGGGTTTGTAGTCTTAGCCGGTATGATCGCTGATGCGTTAGCCTGAACGGTTAACCGGACCCGTTGCACTCTTCCCAAGGCAAATATGGAGAACGCCCCCCAGGAAAACCCTAAAAACGGCCACCATAAACCCATTTCTGAGTCTAAAGACTTAATGGACGTGGACCTGCTCAGTTTATGGCAGGATTTTGTCAGAAATCAGGTTGCTCCGGTGCTAATCGATGTTTTTTGCGATCGCGGCTTTAAGGTCAATATGAGTTCCCAGGGCGCACGATCGTACCGAGAAAACCACGAATTAGCGGTGGATATGATGGTGACGGGGGCAAATGTGGTGGTTGTGGTGACGGTAGACTACCGGCTGAGTGTGGCCACGGCCCAGGAAACCCTCTACAAGGCGGAGCGGTTTAAGGATGCCTTTGTGAACTATAGCAACCATAAAGTCTATGGTGCGGTTTCTGGGGTGGTGGTCGATCGAGATCCCGCCCTCTATGCAGAGTATAAGGGCTTATTTGTGCTGGAGCCAGCGGGAAACAGTGTCATTATCAGCAATAGACCCAATTTTGAGCCACGGTACTGGTAAAACCCGAATCTCAGCCGCTGCTGACTTTCAGCGTTACTGACTGCCGCTAACTGCCGCTAACTGCCGCCAACTGCCATGGAGCATCGCACTTGAGTAGGGCACTGGATACGGGACATCCCACTTTAGAAGAATCTCGGTAGGGGTCGTGCCCCCGTGCCGACCCTCTTGGGGCCAAAACCGGGGCAACCACGGGGGGTTTGCCCCGACCCAATCGGTTAACTCATCAAAGTGGGATGCTCCCCTGGATACGCTGGGATCTACGCTGGGATCTACGCTGGG
>JBMTWK010000105.1:0-8532 GCA_049452395.1 Prochlorothrix sp.
TGGTGAGCGAGACGCTCACACTCATGGGTGTAAAACTTACGCCTGGGTCTACTAGGAGCGCAATAAGCGACTTGCTCGCTCTTGTAAGGTCGCTACACTGGTCTTTTTCGGCGGTTTTGCCCAGGTGGCCAGGGCGCTGCTGCTGGGATCGAGCCACTTTTTGCCTGTGAAGATGCTCAGGGGCTTAAGACTCCATTGCCCCGCATCCCACTGTACAAGGCCGAGTATGCCCTTGGTTTTTTCCAGATCTTTAGCGGTAAACCCGCTTAAGGGGTGAATTTGCTCGACTGCGAGTCTGAGGTTACTCAAGTTCCTCGATCGATCGCCCGCCTCTGGCTCAGCCGCTTTAGACTTGGGCGGATTGGGGGTTAAGGTTAAGCTCTGGGCCGAGTTTTGGAGCGTATAATCCTGGAACCAAACCAATTCCCCGATTTGAACGGGGTGGCGATCGCTAGGGTTCACGCTTACGCTCTGAAATGCTTCTTTGGCCCAGGGTCCAAAATAAGTTTGGAGAAGATTGGGCCGATCGATCGCCGCCCCTAACTCCCCATAGTCCTGAACCTGTAACGCACCGTTGGGCCAGAGTTGACCCGTAAGCTGGAGGCTGTGGCCTTGGGCGATCGCTTCCAGGGGCAAATGGAGCGCCTTTAAGAGCAGCCAATTCTCAACTCCGGCGATCGTCTCAACGGTGTAGGTGCTGTAACTCAAGTAGGCGAACTGGGGCTTGTCGCCCGTCCACAGCAGGCCAGGGAGGCGCAGACTGAGACAGTGGCTGTGGGCGCGTAGGTCAACCCCTAGGGGGGTAAAGGTTCCTGAAACGGTGGTGGGAGCGGCTGTGAGCGCGGGTAAGGTGCCAAGATAGGCACGGCTCCAGAGATCAACCCAGCGATGTAGGGGAATTTGCCGGAAATCGACGCAGGGCAGGGTTTTATTCAGGTCTTGGAGCCAACCGGTGAGCAGGCTAGCGAGTCCCCAAGCTTGGGGATCCTGCTGGAGGGCTGCCAAGGTGGGCGTGAGGGCAAGCCACTGTTCTGGCTCCAACCGACTAAACCCGGCTAGGGCTAGCTCCATCAGCCATTGTTGTAGGGCGGCGGACTGGGGTCGAGTCTGGGGGTGCTGATCCGAGCTTGGCTGGGATGGGCTGGGGTCAGGGCTAGATGATCGGCCTAAAACGGCTAAAATTTGGCCCTGAAGGGCATCGTGCATGGCCCCTTGGAGAGCCGATCGGGCGATGGCGATCGTCAGAAAGGAGTCGGGGGCAAACTCATGGCGATCGAAGGCGGCAAGGGCTGAACTGAGGCGATCGGCCAAGGGCGTTCCCCCAAAAGCAGCCCCTAGGCGCTCTAGGGACCGAGATTGCGCTGTCCCCAGGTTGGCGAATCCCTCCAACCAAGCCTCATCCACCGCTTGGAGCAACCCAGCGGTCTCCGCGACTCCGGGCGGCAGCGTCAGCAAATCTAAAGGTGTTGGTAACTATTCAGGGGTCTACGAAGTTAGTAGGGTTTCAGCCCTTCGATCGGAGTCCGAAGCAGCTCAAACCATACCAATCCAGGATTTTCAGAGCCTGAAACCCGCATTCTTCCGTGACCCCCTGAATGGTTACAGGTGTTGCGACCATACCCGTCTCCATCCTTACCACCAAGCCATTTCAGGAACATCCGCAGTCGTGGGTTCAAGCTGGAGATACTGAAGATGGGCAAGAAAACGGCTGAAAATCTCCGGCTCTGCCTGTCGGTTCAGTTGCCCCACCTGGGTGAGAGTCCTCCCGCTACTGAGACCCTTGCCCGCCCCTAGACCCAAGCCCTGCTCTACGGCCTCCGCCCCATACTGGACGATCGCCTCTTGGAGCAGGCTACCGAGATGCTTGCAGGTATAATGTTGGCTAACTCCCCCGCAGGGGCGGTTGTTATTGGTACTGCAATGGAAGTCGAGGGAGCCTTTCTGAAAATAAGCCAGATAAACCCGCTCTAGATCGGAACTACTGGAGATAACCCCCTGTAAGCGCCCCTGGTGCAGCTCCACAAAGGGGACTTTGCTGAGGTTGCGGCGATCGGGCTGGCCGGGGCTAGTCTGGGGGACTGAACGCGAAGCGGGGAAGTCAACCATGGTGTTTTGGGTCGGGGAATACTGTTATCTCTAGTGTGGGCATTGCACCTTTAAGACTGTGATCGCGCCAGAATTTGAAGGCTGACTGGCTTGCAGATCGCGATTCTATGCCCTCAACATTCTACCCAATGCTCTAGTTTTCCTGTGGGCGGAAACGGTCCTGGAGGCGATCGCCCAGGGGATCTCGGCGGGAGGCCAGACGCACTTTTCCGGCAGCAGCCCAAGCTTTGAGGGCTTCGATCTGTTCTTGGGCGGTGCGGGCGAGGGGCACCGTTTGGCTAGCCGCCTCTAGAATATCATCGGTGGTAAAATCCCGGTCTTGGCTAAAGCCTAAATGCATGGCCTCGATTAGGACTTGCTCAATTTCAGCCCCAGAAAAGTCGGGGGTTTCGTAGGCGAGGCGATCGCAGTCGTAGCGATCGATGCGCTGGGGCCGCAGGCGGGATAAGTGGACCTCGAAAATCGCCCGCCGTTCCCGCTGATTGGGCAGCCCCACAAAGAAAATCTCATCAAAGCGCCCTTTGCGCAGCAGTTCCGGCGGCAGTGACTGCACATTATTGGCCGTGGCTACCACAAAAACCGGGGAAGTCTTTTCAGCTTGCCAGGTTAAAAACGTGCCAAATACTCGATTTGCCGTCCCAGAGTCGCCCCGACCATCAATTCCCGCAAAGGCTTTATCAATTTCGTCAATCCAGAGCACACAGGGGGCAAGGGCTTCGGCCAGTTGGATCATTTGGCGGGTACGGGCTTCCGACTGCCCCACCAGCTCCGCAAAGAGGCGACCGACATCCAGGCGCAGCAAGGGTAAATGCCAATGGTGGGCGATCGCCTTGGCGGTGAGGGACTTTCCTGTGCCCTGGATCCCCACCAGTAACAGTCCTTTGGGATAGGGCAAACCATAGTTGCGGGCCTGCTCGGAAAAAGCTCCCCCCCGCCGCAGCAACCATTCCTTGAGGTTGTCCAAGCCGCCAATGTCGGTAATCCGCTCGCGGGCCGCATAGAAATCCAGAACCTGGGTTTGGCGAATGGTTTGGCGCTTTTCTTCCAGTACGTTGTCTACATCGTTGGCCTGTAGCTCCCCGTGGTCGGCGATCGCCCGCGCAATGACCCGCCGAATCCGCTCCAAGGACAACCCCTGGCACGATCGCACCAAATCCTCCATTGGCCCCGCCTCTAATCGCTGCCCCAGTCCCGCTGTAATCTCCTGCAATTCTTGGCGAATCTCCTCACTGCTGGGGGGGGGAAACTCCAGCAGCACTACCACTTCGGCCAAGTCGGGGGGCGGGGTGAACTGGGGCGACACGAGCAAAATCAAGTTTTTGGCCTGGGCCTTGAGGGAGCGGGCGGTGTTGCGCAGCTTCCGGACAACGGCCACATCCTCTAAGAAGCGGTGAAAGTCCCGCAGAATAAAAATGCCCGGTGCCCGATCGGGCAGTTGGTCCAAAAACTCCAGAGCACCGAGGGGATTGCGTTTGGCTGCTCCTTGATGGTTGGGACTGCCCTGGTAACCTTCGACAAAATCCCAGATATAGACTGCTCGATTGCCCAACTTCAGGGCCGATCGGCCAATGGCTAGCTCAACCCGCTCTTCTTCCAGTGTGGGGATATAAATGACGGGATAACAGGCCCGCAGGAGCAGTTCTAACTCGGTTTGAAAAGCCATGGCACCAAGATCAAGCTAACGGATCAAGCTAACGAGCAGGGATTTAGCCCGAATCCTGCCGGGTTTGGTCTAGGGGTGCGATCCCTAGGACAACGCCGGGTTTGCAATTGGAGGCGGTTTTGGAGGCGGTTTAGGACAAGGGGGTGTTGAGGTTTTGGAGCGCCAGCCAGCGGCGATCGAGGCCTGTATCCCCGGTTTGCTCTGGGGTTAGGGCAATACCAGGGCAGTCCTGGGCACAGACTTGGCGTGACGGCAAGGCCAGACAAACCTGCTCATACAGCCACTGGGCCAGATCAAAGGAGCCGTTGGGCGGCAGGGTTTCGAGGAGGCTGTCCCCCTCGCGATCGTCTTCGTCTAGGCCCGGTTCATCGTCGCCCCGATCGTCCTCGGCTTGGAGCCAAATCAACTCCTCGGCCTCCACCCCTAGGCGGTGGTTATACTGCCCCAAACAGCGGTTACAGGTCAGGGTTGCAATGGTTTGGGCCGTCACCGAGACGGCTAAATAGTTACCGTGGTGACGCACCTGAAGCGTGCCCTGGATGGGGGTGAGGCTATCAAAGTCAGGGAAATAGCCCTTAAAGTCCAAACTTAAGGTTTGGTCTGTAAAGTAGACCAGTTGGGGAATGGCAACGGACTCCAACTGGTGATAGAGGGAGTCAGCGTCCCGTGATTTCGCATCGGGCGATGGAGAGGCCATAGCAGCGTCCTCGATCATCTTGTAGCAAGGAAAACGGCAGGAACGGGTTAACCCCCCGATCGTGGACAAACCACCAAGCGCCGATCGGGTTCCATCCCACGACTAAAGGATTCCACATCGGGCCACGCCTTTAGTAGCGTGTGGACTTGACGACGCTCCGCCGAAGAGAGACCCGCCAACTCACATTCCGATCCAGTTTCATGGACCTGGGTGACGGCGGATTCCGCTAGGGTTTGCAGTGCCTCTAGGCGGGTGGCCCGGTAGCCGTTGATGTCCACCGTAAAGGGCAGGTGCTGATCGGGTTCTGGGTCCAGGTTCAGCAGGAGATTGGCCAGGTATTGAATCGCATCAATGGACCGCCCGCGATCGCCAATGAGAATGGCCACCTGTTCCTGACTCATTTCTTCTGTACCAATGGTGAGCCAGCCCATCACCGTTGGCACCTCTGCATCGGGAGCGGGAGACCCCGGTTCTGGGGCCACCTCAAACTGTTGGGCTGTCACCGCAGCGGGTAGACCCGCTATCTGGAGCAATTGAGTCAGCCACTGCTGCCCTTGCTGGAGTCGATCGTCCGTAGCCACTGTCATGGGGATGTTTTTTTCTTCTTCTTAGAGCTGGATTTGGGGGAGTTGGGTTTGGGAGCTGCCTTACTGACGGTTGCAGCGCCAGCCGCCGAGCCATTGGCCGATTCCTCAGTCTCTCCCTCTTTCTTTTGCTTCTTTGTGCTCACCGGCTCAAAGGGCAAGCGGCCTTCGCCACTGGCGATCGCTTCCTTGCGCTTTTCCGCCTCCACAATTTTTTGCAGGTTTTCCGGCAGAGGTTCCCGCGACAAAATAATGGTCTGGGCCGTTTGGAAGATGTTGGCGATCACCATATACATCAGCACCCCCGCCGGTAAGGGGAAGAAGAGGAACATCCCTGAGAAAATAACGGGTGTAATGCTGTTTACGGTGTCTTGCTGGGGATTGCCTGTGGATCCCTGGCCTGACATTTTTTGGTTAACGTAGAGGCTAATACCAAAGGTCAGCACCATCAGGACAATATCCCAGTTGATGGCACCATTCTCGTCCACTGCGCCGACGCGACCGAGGGCTTTGATGAAGAGGAAGCCGCGATCGGAGGCCAGACCGGGGATACTGGCTTGAATGGTGGCGGAACCCGGTTCTAGGGCTTCGATCGTGCCGTCTTCACGGATAGCGACATGATCATCCCCTTTGGTTACCAACAGTTGGGGCCGCAGCTTAAAGGTGCCGTACTCTTGGACCGCTTCCTTGAGGGGCTGTCCGCTGGCCGTCTCAAACTTCAGCTTTGCCTGATCCCCCACCCCTAGGGCATTGCCGCCCATGATCGAAGCGGTGACGGGGAAGTGAACCCCATCGGCTACGTAAAGGTTCTGGGTCTTGGAGGTTACGGCCTGGGGCTGGACCTGCTCAAGCTTGGGTTGGGGCAGAACATCCACCGACAGGGTGTAGTTGGTGGTGGAAAAAGGGGATCCCCGCAGTGTGGCAAAGAGGGCAAAAAGAATCGGCATTTGGAACAGCAGCGGTAAACAACCCGAAAGGGGGTTACCAAACTCTTGAAAGAGCTTGCCCAGTTCCTCTTGCTGTTTCGCTGGATCGTCTTTGTAGCGTTCTCGAACTTCCTGTTGCCGCTTCTGGAGGACCGGGTTGGCAATGCGCATTCGTCGAGCATTCCGAATTGACCCCGCACTGAGGGGATAGAGGCCCAAGCGAATGACCACCGTAAGGGCCACAATGGCAAGGCCATAACTAGGCACCAATCCATAGAAAAAATCTAGGATGGGCAACATCACATTGTTTGAAAGGAACCCGATACCGAAATCCATGCGTTCTCCAGGCTTGTCTTAGTCCTACATCTAACTTTACATCACATCTTGCACGGGACTGGCACCAAAAGTTTGCCACGAAACTCCCGCCAAAAGAGTGTGGGCGCGACCCTCCGAGTCGGTTTGCCCCGCGATCGCGCCCCTACGGCCCCTAGACTTCCAGCGGCTTCTTATTTTTGGCAGCTATACGCTCGGCAATATAGTCATAAACCTCACGGTAACGGGGGACAGCGCGCATTTCTAGCTTGCTCCCGTCCTTCAGGAAAAGCACCATATCACCCCACAGGCCAATGCCCCGAGGAACCTTATTGATTCTGACAATCTCGGAATAGATGACATCAGAACGACTTTGACCCCGCCAGCCCCCCGTGACCGAGACCCGACGATCGGTAATGCGGAAGCGTAACCAAATGGCCCGAATCACAGCCCCGATCGTGATTGGAATCGTAAAAATAAACACCGACAGGAGCAGGTTGAGCACCAAATCCCCAGGGTGGGGGCCTCCCTCGTAGTAGACCTCTTCACGAATACCCATCTAACACCTCTGCGTCGCTTAATAGTTTTCTTAATTCTTGCAAAAATTTGTAATAATCGCATTCCACCGCTGGTGGTTTTACCGTAATGAGCAGGCGCAAACCGGGCTGAATCTGGGGCAGGAACCCCTGCATTACGCCCTGAATCTGCCGCCGAATTCGGTTGCGGACCACCGCTCGCTTGCTAACCTTCTGGCTCACAACGATCCCCAAACGGGGGGGATGGGCGTTCTCAAGGGGAGCGATCGCCACGGGAGCCGGACGCAACACCCGAACCAAAAGATGGGCACTGGCAAAGCGCCGCCCTTTGCGGTACAAGGCATCAAAGTCTTGGCGATGGCGCAGCCGATACTGACGGGGAAGAGCCACGGCGCACAGTCTTATAGATGGGTGAATGAATGAGTGTGAATCAAGGGGGCGGGCGGGCAAGGGGGGGACAAACCCAAACTTATTGTCCCGATCGTCTGACTTGTGCCGCAGGCACAACCCGCATTGCAAACACGATCGGCACAACCCGCAAAAAAGATTGGGCTGGGTGGTGAAGGTGGCACTGGGTGCCCCCTAGCCCGTTACAAGCGGGCCTGGGGAGATTCTAAACCGCAAGGCGAGCGCGGCCCTTACGGCGACGGGAACGAACAAGACGACGGCCCGTGTGGGTCCGCATCCGGACTCTAAAACCAGAGACCCGCTTCCGCTTCCGACTGGTTCCTTCTAGTGTGCGTTTGGTCATGGGACAATACTACTACTAAAGTCACAGTCTCTAAGCTTACCACGATCGGGCAACAGCGTGGCTCTCCAGTGCCAGGAGTGTTGCAGCCCTGCCCAGTTCTGGGTTGCTAGGGTCCATCCCACTGTGGACGGGCCAGAGGCCCATCCCACCCAAGCGGTTGTTGTGGGATAGCCGGACCGGCTGTCCAGAGGCGAAGGTGGTATACACCCGTACTAGAAAACCATCCCACTGGGGAAAAATTGCGGTAGGGGTCGCGTCTCCGTGGCCCCTCTCTTGGGATCACAACTAGGGCAACCACGGGGGGGTATCCCGACCCAATCGGTTACGCGCCAAAGTGGAATGGAGCCTGTACTAGGCGGATTCGGCTGTGCCTAAAAAGCCCTTGAGTGTGTTTAGACCCTTTTTCAACTGTCGCGACACGGTAACCGTGCTGATACCCAGTCTTTCTGCTGTCTCCCGCTGGGTTAGGTCATGGAGAAAGACAAACTCCAAAACATTGCGCGTGCGGTCTTCCAGGTGGGACAGGGCTTGGTTCAGGCGAAGGCGGTCTTCTTCCGCCAGTTGGAAGCTGCGATAGTGATGATCCGGTAGCATATCGCCCAAGGAGGCCGATTCTTCCATTGAATCATCCCCGACAGGGGCATCCAGGCTTAAAAGCGCCCGATTCTGGCAGGAAATTTTAACTTGGCCCCACTCCTCCACGGAAACACCGAGGGCCTCGGCAATTTGGGTATCGGTGGGTAAGCCACCCTGTTCAACTTGCCATTGGCGAATGAAAGCCGCTGCTTGACGTTGCATTTCTAGCCAACGCCGAGGAATACGGATGGTTGTGCTTTTATCCCGCAGATAGTGCTGAATTTCGCTTCGAATGTAGGGAACTGCGAAGGAACTAAAGGCATGGCCCCTTAGTGGTGCAGGAAAGTCGTGAAAGGCTTGTCAGGTGAGGGCTTCAGCGAC
>JBMTWK010000106.1:0-8521 GCA_049452395.1 Prochlorothrix sp.
ATTTCTTTCTCCCATGCCTTCGCACGGCGCTCATCTTCAGCTTTAGCCGCTGCAAAACTCTGCTCCCATTCCGCTGCACGCCGATCGGCCTCAGCCTTGGCTGCCGCAGCACGACGCTCATCTTCGGCCTTAGCTTCCGCAGCACGACGCTCAGCCTCAGCTTGGAACTCTGCCGCACGGCGTTCAGCCTCAGCTTGGAACTCTGCCGCACGGCGTTCAGCCTCGGCCTTAGATTCTGCCGCACGGCGTTCAGCCTCGGCCTTAGATTCTGCCGCACGGCGTTCAGCCTCGGCCTTAGATTCTGCAAAGCGTCGCTCCCAGTCTGCATTGCGTTGTTCCGCTAGGTCTTGGGAGCGTTGAAACAGGGCATAGATATCTTCTAGGGTGACGGATTGAGTCATAATCTGAAGCTTCTATTTGGAGAGGAAGGGGACAGACTTAATTATAGTGCTGGGGCAGGGGTAAAGGCTCCAAAACAGGGGGGTAGGTGCGGAGTAAGCGCAATGCAAGCAAGAGTCAGAGAGCAAGCAAGAGTCAGAGAGCAAGCAAGCGCTAGAAAATAAGCAAGCGCTAGAGAAAAGCCTTGATCACGCCAACAAGGGAGCCAATCAAGAGAACAGCATTGCTGAGAAAACTGATGCCGAAACCGGGGGTGCGTTTGCTGGCTTCCTGGGCATAGCCCCAGGCATAGAGGGCGCGGCCAATGACCCAAACGATCCCCAGTCCTGCTCCCCAAGTGGGGCTGATATAGAGCGAGAAAATCCACAGAGGAGGCAAAAAGAGGGCTAGATGTTCCAGGGTGTTGGCTTGGACGCGCACGACACGCTCAAAGTCGGGATTACCGGTCATGGCGGGGGGCATTACGCCATATTTCACCCGTGCCCGTCCGACGGCAAGGAGGGTGTAGAGGTAGAGGAACAGAGCAAGGAGAGTGACGAGGCTGGGCCAAGGGGAAAAGGTCATGGTTGGGGGGTCCGGTGAATATTTTTACAGCAAGGTGAACAGGGGGGCATCCCACTGGTGCCAAGGGACAGCCGAGACAGCTATCTCACAGTAGCGGGTCTTGTGGGATAGAGCCTCACTGGCCCGTCCAATGTTGAGATGTTCCCGTTAACGGGGAAGGTTAGCGAGGTTGGATCGATCGCCAGCGGTTTAGGGCAGCGGCCAGTTCAAAGCGGCGGAATTCGACTAAATCGCTGGGGGGGAAGGGGGTGAGGCTATCCAGTCCCTGGGACTGGAGCAGGTGCATCAGGGCATCCAGCATTTCCGGGAGGGTGGTGTCGCCCTGGAGATACTCTTGGCGCAGGTGCAGAAGCGCCGCCCCGATCGCCCGCAATTGACCCGTTTCAACCAATTGCTCCACGGCAGAAAGGTCGATTTCTTCACGATCGATGACGATCGTATCCACGCCCCTGGCCTTGCGCTTGTTGCGGCTTTCTTCGGGATCGTGGCCTAAGACCAGATGGCGGGGCGTAATGGAGCCAAAATGGCTTCCTCCCTCCAGCGCCCGATCGGTTTGGTACTCCCGTGCAATTTCCTTGGCCTGGGCCGTGACTTCCTGGGGCTGGAAGTTATCCAAGGCAATGACCCGATCGGCAACGTCAAAGTAATCGCCACTGCCGCCCATGACCACGATCGTCGAAACGCCATAGTCCCGGTACAACTGCTGAATCTTATCGACAAAAGGGGTGATCGGCTCTTGGTCTTTGCGGATCAGGGCTTGCATCCGCCGATCGCGGATCATAAAGTTCGTCGCCGAGGTATCTTCGTCAATCAACAGTAAGCGGGCACCCGCTTCCAATCCCTCCATAATGCTAGCGGCCTGGGAAGTACTGCCGCTGGCGTTGCCGGTACAAAACTGGGTGGTGGAATGCCCCAGGGGCAAATGGTTAATAAAGGGCGAAATATCAACTCCAGCGATGCTACGGCCATCTTCAGCCCGAACCTTAACAGCGCGGGGGTCCGTAACCAAATATTCTCGCCCATCACCGGGAATATGGTTGTAAATCCCGCGTTCGATCGCCCGCAGCAGCGTCGATTTGCCATGGTAGCCCCCGCCGACAATCAGGGTCACCCCCTGGGGAATGCCCATGCCCTTAATTTCGCCCCGGTTGGGACAGGTAAAACTCACCTCTAGCTCTGGGGGAGCCTGGAAGGGAATGGCGTTGGGCAGGGGCCGATCGTCAATGCCACTCTGACGGGCCAAAACTGCCCCATTGGGCACAAAAGCCACCAAACCTTTTTCCGCCAATTGCATCCGCAGCCACTGGGTATCTTCCACCGTCGCCACTTGTTGCTGGAGGGCTTGGGGGCTAAGGCTTTCGTAAAAGAGGGATTCCTCAACAATATCAAGAACGTCTTCACAGAGTAGCTCGGTGGCTTGTCGCCCTAGGATGCGGCGACCCTGGGCCGGAAGCCCCACAGTAAAGCGCACTTCAATGAATTGGGCATTGACATGGGCCGCCGATCGCTTCAGCACCGCTTGGCTGGGTCGGATAATTTCCACCTTGCCGCTTTTGCCGGTGCCGCGCCGTTGGCTGAGGTGGTGGGCCACCCGATCGAACCGCCGAACCAAAAAATCTTCCAAGGCAACGGCCCGCAAGGGAGTTGCATAGAACGGGGCTGGAAATCCCGCCTCTGCGGTGGACAGTTGTACCCGTAATTGGCTTGGAGCCGCAAAGGGATCCCCTTGAACATGATCAATAATCAGGGTAAAACCCGGAAACTCATAGCTGCCCTTAATATCCTTGTAGGCGCGGTAGCTAGCCCCATCCAAGCTCAACAGTCTTTGGCGCAGTTGACGATCGTCCAAACCCATAGTCTTACCTTGTCTAACCTTATTCGCAGTCATTCGCAGACAGTGCCCGGTGGCCTAGGTTAGGACTGGAGCAACCCCCAACCCCACACGCCTATTGCCCCACAACACCGTGAGGTTAACTCATTCAGTCCTAACACCGTTTCATTACTGTCTTAGGTAATCTTACCAGCCCAAGTCCCAGCCCACGGTCTGCAATCCCTCCGATTATTGCAAATAATTGCAAATTACTGCAAATACGGGTTATTGCAAATACCGAAGAATGCCTTGGGCAATGGCAGCAGCAACGCGGCTCCGGTAGGCGGGGTCTGCTAGGCGCGGGGCATCTTCGGCCCCGGTCACAAAGCCAACTTCGACAAGGGCAGCGGGCATTGAGGTACGGCGAATGACATAGAAGCGGGCCTCGCGGACTTGGCGATCGCGGGTGGGCAGATTTTCCAACAGACTTTGGTGAATGGTCTGGGCCAGCCGCCGCCCCTCAGGGGAGCCAGAATGGTAGGTTTCAACCCCATTGACCTCAGGCCGATCGAGACTAATGGCATTGGCATGAATACTGACAAAAACCGTCGCATTAGACTGTTCCGCCACCTGGACCCGTGGTTCTAGATCCACCTCCCGATCGTCATAGCGGGTCATCACCACCCGAATCCCCTGTTGGGTCAGCAGTGCAGCCACCTCCTGGGCAATGGGGAAAATCACCTGCTTTTCCTGCAAGCCGCCCCGACCAACCGCACCGGGATCTCGGCCCCCATGGCCAGGATCGAGGACAACGACAAAGCGACCCTGGGGAACAGTGGGCAAGGAAATGGGACTGGTGGGGCCAGGGGGGTTGAGGGGAGGGTTATAGGGCGGTGTGGGGGTCGTGGGGGAAGTAATGGGATTGTTGGGGGCGGGGACGGGGATGGAGCGGGCACCGCGCAGCGTCAGGGAGAGCACTTGGGAATTAATGGCGCGAGGCACATCAATTTGGACCCCAGGGGCCGGTTCCAAGAACAGGCTGACGGTTTGGGCATCGTCTTGGCGGATGCGCACCTGCTGGAGCAGGCTATTGGTCCCCAGTTGCGGCCCCTGGACATTGGCCCCCAAGCGGGCCGGGAACAGCCGCACCCGATATTCACCTCCTTCGGGCTGGGCATTGAACTGGAGGGGCCGATCGCTCTGAATTAAAAGCTGGGTGCCGGTCAGATCCAAGCTGACCCCCTGGATTTGGGCCACGTTGGGGGCAGCAGCGGGTGAGTTAGATTGGCTGGGGGGCTGGAGCAGGGGCGGCGTGGGCTGGTTGGCGGTGGAGGGCCGCCGTCCCGGTTGGGAGGCCAAGGGGGTGGGGCGTTCCTGGGGCAGCAGAATTACGCCGCCGAGGTTGCTGAAGCTGGCCCGCCAGCGGGGGGCATTGGGGGGAACGGTGAAGGTAATGCGGCTGAGGTTGGGCTGACCGGGCACGGTGCGAAAGGTCACCGTTTCCAGGGCTAGATTGGGAAAACTGGGGGTTTGGTTCAGAAGGGCCGGGTTCAGGGCAGAGTTGGGGATATCAAATTCGATCGTGCGCTGATCCTGACTGCGACGCACTAACACCGTGGACGTGGGGCCTTGGGTGCGCAGAAAGAGACCATCCGGGGTTTCGCGCCAACCATCGAGATAGGTCAGCCCAGCGGGAATCGGAGCCGTCGCGGTGGGGGCGGGGCTGGTAGCACTGGTCGGGGCGCTGCTGGGGCTGGGGCTGGGGCTGGGCAACTGGACCACCCATTGGGTCGGGGACAGGCCCTGGACGCTGATGTCTTGGGGATTGAGCTGGAAGCCGCTGGCAACTTGCAGCACCAAACGGGTTGTATTTTGGTCAAACTGACCGACCCGCAAGCTTTCGAGACCATTGCCCAAGGCTTCCTCCACCAAGGGACGACCGAGGGTTGTTCCGGGCAGATCAATGACGATGCGGGTGGGGTTGGCTAGAAGCTGGGCACGGGGTTGGAC
The DNA here is from genome assembly GCA_049452395.1 of Prochlorothrix sp. Lineage (GTDB taxonomy): Bacteria > Cyanobacteriota > Cyanobacteriia > Prochlorotrichales > Prochlorotrichaceae > Prochlorothrix. The sequence continues at coordinate 4,784 of JBMTWK010000106.1, forward strand.
GGCTTCGTCGGTAGTAAATTCGAGGCGATTTTGGCTGCGATCGAAGCGCCAATTGAGGAGACGAGCCGCTTCCGCCGGAAGGGAAGCTAACAGGCTCAAGCCCAGTCCCAGCACACTGGCCAGCAACCCCCGCACGTAGGATCGGCCTGGTAAGCAATGCTTTGAAGGGGACAGCGACATCCATTTCGACATCTATCAAGATCTCCTCTAGGGGTCTCCTCTGGGGGTTTCCTGTGCCCCGGCCCTGCGTCCAGGACAAAACCAGAGCAGATTAGGGTTCATTTCTGCCGCCCTATTGTACGCAGGTTCAGAGCAATTGCAACGGGGGGTCCGACACCGAGGAGGGGTTGAGGCGTTGGGGAAGGGCCGACGGCCCCCCTTACCCTTGCTCCAGTTGATACAGTTGCTCATAGAGGGCTTGGGCTTCTGGGCTGATGGCCTGGGGGATGACCACCTGCACCTCCACAATTTGATCGCCGCGACGGCCCTGGGGCTGGGGGTAGCCTTTGCCTTTGAGGCGCAGTCGCTGACCCGATCGCACCCCCGCCGGAATTTGCATCTGTACCGGCCCATCCAACGTGGGCACCATCACGGTTTTGCCCAGCACCGCCACCGCCGGAGACACCTGCACCGCACAGAACACCTCCGATCCCCGCAGCTTCAACACCGGATCCTCTGGCACCCGCACCCGCAGATATAAATCCCCGCCATTAATCCCCTGCCCCCGCAGCCGAATCTGCTGCCCCGTCACCATCCCACCGGGCATTTCCACCTCGATCGATCGGCCATCCTCCAGCCGCACCCGCTCCAGTCCCCCCCGGTAGGCCCGCTCCAGGGGAATTTCCAGATCCGTTTCTGCGTCGCGGCGAGGGGGAAGCGGTTTGATCGTATAGGCGGTTTTGGTGTGGCCCGGTGTGGGGGATTTGGGACGAGGGCGATCGGGGGTTTGCAGCGCAGAGCGATCGGGCGTGCGATCAGTGCGATCGGAAGCACGATCGGGGGCCGCGCTACGGGGTTGATTAAAGCGAGGGTCTGGATAGGGGCCAGAACGGGGGTCCGGGCCGAAATTTGAGCCAAAATCTGGACCAAAATCCGGGCGAGGCGGGGCCGATCGGCGCGGATCGGGATCAGCGGGGGGGCGATCGCGGCGGGGGGGCGGCGAGGAGGGATAGGCAGAAGCGGGCTGATCCGAGGGCCAAGGGCCGGGAGGGGCCGATCGATCGGGGGTCGATCGGGCAGGGTCAAATTCAGGGCTAGCCGATCGCGGCGGATTGCCACTAGAACGCGAGGTTCCGCCAGCGGTGGGTTTGCGGCCCAGCAATTCTTCAACAAAGGTATTGAAATCTGGAAACTGACTGTAGTCCACCAGGGGATCATCCCCCTGACCCACCCCCCAGGCATTGGTCGCCGGTCGGGGATTGTTGTCACTCTGTTGGCCCTGCCAGAAAAAGCGAAACTGATCGTACTTGGCCCGCTTATCCGGATCCCCAAGCACCTCATAGGCTTCCCCAACCGCCTTGAATTTCTCTTCAGCGTCCTTATCCCCCGGATTGAGGTCGGGGTGGTACTGCCGCGCAAGGCGGCGAAACGCTTTTTTAATCGTGTCAGCGTCGGCCTCGCGGGTTATGCCAAGGGTGCTGTAGTAATTGCGAAAGTTCTCCATGGCGGTTCGATCGGGGATCCCGTATTAAAAGAGAGGCTGGGGCAGGGTCTCGCAGGGCCTACCCAAACCCACCCTAGTTTAAACCCAACCCCGCCCCCAGCTTGATCCTGCGATCGTAGACCGTTGGATCCATCCCACCTTCCCCAAATCAGCGACCTGCTTGACGGAACCGCCGCCATCCCGTAACTTTGGCGTGAAAACCGCCTCGCCCCTTCCTAACCATTCCGCCCCCCTGTCATCCTCTGTCATCCCCTATAAGCCCCGCCCCCTTCTACCCTGTCCCCTTTCCCACCCACCACCATGGCTGATCCCGCTGACAAAAGCTCAGGCCCCGCCTTTAACCCCTTGCAAAGACTGCAAAACAACAGTGACGATCCCTTCTTGGGGGGACTGCAATTTTGGCTGCTTTTCCTAGTGGGCTTCGTTCTCCTCGGTTATCCGCTGGCATTGGCGATCGTGCTGGGAATTGCGGGGGGAGTTGCCGGGGGCTATGTGGTGAAGTGTTGGCAAGCGGAACCCGATCCCCGCAAAAGCGATGCTGACATTGCCGCTGCCGCCATGGAAGATGGCTTTAACCTCAAGCAGCGATCGAGCGAAGTCCGCAACCGCCAGAGGCAACGGCAACAACCCCGCCGCTAGCTTCAGCCCCTGGCCCTACGGCTCAGCCCCTGGCCTTATTCCTGCATAGCCTTGCCCCCATCTCTGCATAACCCTGGGAATAAATCTGCAAAAATAGGGGTTGGGTAATTGGAAGGCGTTGAATTGGAAGGCGTTGAACTTGATGAGCCACCTGTTTCGTGAACTCTTACAAAAAGTGGGCAGTGGTGCCCACACCAACAAGGCTCTCACGCGGGCGGAAGCCGCCACAGCCTTAGAACTGATGTGGACCCAACAGGCCACACCCGCACAAATTGGAGCATTTTTAATCGCCCATCGGATTCGTCGCCCCACGTCTGAAGAACTGGCGGGGATGCTGGATACCTACAAGCGCTTTGGTCCCCAACTAGCCCCGATCGCGGCAGATTACCCCGTTTTGGTGTTTGGCGTGCCCTATGATGGCCGATCGCGCACGGCTCCCCTGGCTCCCTTAACGGCGCTAGTCCTTGCGGCAGCGGGCTGTCCCGTGGTCCAGCATGGCGCGGAAATGATGCCCACAAAATACGGCCTCTCCCTGGTTGCCGTCTGGGATTTGTTGGGAGTTAATTGGCGCGATCGATCCCTGGCCGAAATTCAGCAGATCCTGCAAACCACAGGCATTGGCTTTGTTTATGTGCCCCGTCTCTTTCCCCTAGCCACCACCCTCACCCCCTACCGTGAGCAAATCGGCAAACGCCCGCCCCTAGCGACCCTAGAACTGATGTGGTCCCCCTATAGCGGCGACTCACGCTTGGTCATGGGCTATGTTCACCCCCCCACGGAAGGCTTAATTCGCGGTGCCCTCGATCTGCACCAAACTCCCCATTACCTCCTGGTCAAGGGTTTAGAGGGCAGTTTGGACCTCCCCCGCGATCGCACGGCCATTATCGGCTCCTATCGCAATACTACAGCAGGCAGTGTGAGCGATCGGATTTTGGTTGCAGCCCGTGACCAAGGGCTAAGCGGGACCGATGTCCCCTTAAATCGGGAGACCCTGGGCGCTGAGATGATGCAGATCATAGGAGGCAATATAACCAGCGAATTAGCCCGATCGATCGTCTGGAACAGTGGTTTTTACCTCTGGCAAGCCGGTGCAGCGGTCGATCTTCAGACTGGCATGGCCCAGGCCGAAATACTCCTGCAAACGGGTCAAGTTCAGAAGCAGTTGCAAAATCTCCTCCGATCGCTAGAGCACAGTACTACGGTCTCCGGTTCACCGTAATCGTTCCCTTTCCGCAGACCCGCAACGCCTGGGGCGACTTTCAGAACCTTGGGCGGAAAATCTGCTTCCACGATCGTGAACATCAGAATTCGCGTAGGGGCAGGTTTTCGCCAAAATTCCTATACAGTCGCCGCTATTTCTGCAAACCCGCCCTCTTGGTTCCGGTATACCCCCGATCGTCCCCAAAAAGGGCAGGTTTATCTTATTTTGGGATGGG
>JBMTWK010000107.1:0-8492 GCA_049452395.1 Prochlorothrix sp.
ATCCCGGAACTAGCGGGGATAGACCACGGTCACCCCGCTGCCGCCATCGGTTTTGTCTGCTGCCTCAAAGCGATCGACCCCCTTGTGGGCTTTCAAAAAGTCCTGCACTCCCCGTCGCAATTTGCCGGTGCCGTGGCCATGGATCACCCAAAGGGGGCCGTCTGCCTCGGCGATCGCCCGATCGAGTTCAATTTCTGCATCGGCAACCCGGCTCCCGCGCAAATCCAAGGTATTGCGAGAGGTGCGCATGGCGGGGGCTTTGGTAGGCTCCGGCTGGGGGTTGGACTCCGCTTTGGGGTCTTTTTTTGGCTCTTTTCTGGCCTCTGCCTTGGCTTTTTCGGGGATTAAAGCTTTTTCCCCCTGGAGGGACTCAATATCCCCCAAAGAGACGTTCATTTTCATTAAACCAAAGCGGACGGTTAGCTCTCCGTTGCTGTCTGGGACGGTGAGGACTTCGGCGACATGCCCCAGATTGGTGACCCGGATGCGATCGCCCACCTTGGGCTGAAAGCCTTTAGGGGCGGGGGGCTTGGGCTGCTGGGAGGGGAGACGGTCCTGGGCCAGTTGTTCGAGTTTGGCGGTGGCTTTTTGGGCTTTTTGGGCGCTGGGTTGGCCCTGCTGGAGGGTGCGGATTACCTGGGCAATATCGGCCTTAGCCGCCGCGATCGCCGCTTGGATTTCCTGTTCCTGCTGCTGCTTTAGCTCTTGCTCCCAGGCCCGCATTTGCTCCGATTTACGGTTCACCTCCCGGTGTAGTTGCTCGGTTTGGGCGAGGAGTTGGGCCGCTTCCTGGGCTTTGTCTTCCTGTCGCCGCCGCTGGGCTTCCAGTCCGGCAATCACTTCATTGACGGCGGTGCTGGATCCCGGCATGAGGTGTTGCCGCGCCCGATCGACAATTTCTGGAGCTAGGCCCAGACGATGGGCAATGGTTAAGGCATTGGATCGGCCCGGAATTCCCCATAAAAGGCGATAGGTGGGGGAAAGGGTAAGATCATTAAACTCTACTGACGCATTTTCAAAGCGATCGTCTTCGTACTTCAGGGCTTTCAGTTCGCCAAAATGGGTGGTGGCGATGGTCAGTTGGGCGCGATCGGCCAAGGTTTTGAGCAGGGCGATCGCCAAGGCACTGCCCTCCGAGGGATCGGTCCCGGCTCCCACTTCATCCAACAGGACCAAGGCTGGCGTTAGGCTCGTTTCCCCTGGCAGCGCTATAGTCTCTAACGACTCTAGAGCGTCTAAAATTCGGCTAATACGGCGAATATGGCCGGAAAAAGTCGATAGACTTTGCTGAATGGACTGCTCATCGCCAATGTCGGCTAGGACTTGCCTGAGCCACGGTAACTCCACTGGCTCCCGTGCTGGGATAAACAGGCCAATTTTGGCCATTAAAACCGCAAGTCCCAGGGTTTTTAAGGTGACGGTTTTGCCGCCGGTATTGGGACCGGTGATGGCAACGACGCGGGTTTGGGGCTGAATTTGCAGATCGATCGGCACCACGGTTCCGCCCTGTTCTTGGCGCTGTTGCCACTCCAGCAGGGGATGGCGCAGTTGGCGCAGGGTGATGGTTTCCGTGGCGGGGTCAATAAAGCGGGGCAGGTTGCCCCCAATCCAATAGCTGTAGCGGGCGCGGGCAGTGGCCAGATCCAGGGCTGTGGCGATCGCCAAAAGCCGCTCCAAATCCTCCTGAACTTCGGCGACTGCGGCACTTAAGGCTTGGCAAATCCGGTCTTCTTCGGCCTGTTCTTGGCGCTGGAGTTGGCGCAGGCGATTGTTGCGATCGAAAATAACCTTTGGCTCAAGGTAGAGGGTGGCCCCACTGGCCGAAGAATCGTGGACAATCCCCGGAATCGCATCTTTTTGGGGCGCTTTTACTGGGATGACAAAGCGGCCCTCCCGCTGGGTAATGACCTGTTCCTGGATCGCATTGCCGTGGCGCTGCATCAGCCGTTGCAGGGTTTGGTAAATCTCATCGCGCAGGGTCTTGAGCTTGGCCCGGATGCCGCCTAGGGTTTCGCTGGCCCGATCGGTAACCCGCCCCCGATCGTCAATGCAGTGGTGAATCTGCCGCTCTAGCTCCGGATAGGTGCGCAACTCCATCACTAAACCCAGCAACTGGGGCACCTGTTCTTCTTCTTGGGCATCAATCAACCGCCGCAGGGTCCGCATCCCCGCCAGTGTCGTGGCAATGTGCAGTAATTCTTCGCCATTGAGCGTCCCGCCATGCCCTGCCCGCTCTAGGCTCTCGCCAATGTCCTGAATGCCTTCAAAGGGCAAACTTCCCAGCTTGGCTTCTAAAGCGTAGACTTCCTGGGTTTGAGCAAGGAGGCGTTGGCTTTGTTCAGGCCGATCGGGGATGGGCACCTGTTGGGCGGCAATTTTGCCTAATTTGGTGGCGGCAAACGTGGCTAGGTGCTGGCAGAGGCGGGGCCACTCCAGGAGGTCGAGGGTTTCAGCTTGGATGGTGGGTTGCAGGGCGGAACTCAAGGGTTAACGATACGGGTACAGAGGACGGGGAGGATGGGTTAGGGTCAGTTCGGCAGGCCACCGATCGAACTCAGGTTGGTTACAGTTTGTAAAGCTGTTGTCCTATCATATCGCAACACTCTGGTGGGGGGACCAAAACTAAGGCAACCACGGGGTTTTGCCCCGACCCGACTCGGTGCGGTCCACCCATACGGTCCACCAATACAGAAGGGCCAGGATAGACCCTAGCCCTCGTGCGTTAATCCTCGCTTTGCCTACCGAAATCGCTTCACTCCTCAAAGGGAGATGGACCCGCACAACCTCAAACCCCTGGCGGAGGCTGAGCCAGAGGACTGGCACTAGGGGCACGACTCCGATCGGCGGCGGATTAACCGGGATGCAAAGGAGCCAAAGGGGTAGCAGTGGGGCACGGCCCCTAGACGGCCCCTAGATTAATGGTGCATTAATGGTGCATTAATGGTGCCCAATTTTGGATGCTCCCCAGGGGATACTTCTCCAGTGCTGAGGGGGTCAGGCGGGCTGAGGCGGAGTTAACGCAGGGCAAGGGAGTAGCAAGGGTAACTATTCAGGGGTCTACGAAGTTAGTAGGGTTTCAGCCCTTCGATCGGAGTCCGAAGCAGCTCAAACCATACCAATCCAGGATTTTCAGAGCCTGAAACCCGCATTCTTCCGTGACCCCCTGAATGGTTACGTAGCAAGGTAGGGAAAATTCAAGCTAAGCTAATTTGAATATCCCTCCTCACACTGTATAGAACTGGCACGATAACCTCCATGCTGCGAATCGTCACTGACTGGTCTGAGGCCCAATCCGAACTTAAACGCATTTGTGACCGTACCTTTGATGAGTCTATGGTTCACAAAGAAGCGACCGTTCGTGAGATTTTGCAAACAGTCAAGCGCCAGGGGGACGCGGCCCTAGTGGCTTATACGGAGGAGTTCGATCGGGTCTCCCTCAAGGCAACGGAGCTACGGGTCAGTGGTTCCGAGTTAGATGCAGCCTACCAGCAGGTACCCAAGGATTTATTGGATGCGATCCGCCTTGCCCATCGCAATATTATGGCCTTCCACCAGCAGCGGGTGCCCAAAAGTTGGGTGGAATTTGGCGAGGATGGCGTGGTGCTGGGCAAGCGCTATACCCCCGTCGATCGGGCGGGGCTGTATGTACCGGGCGGGAAAGCAGCCTATCCCAGTACGGTGTTGATGAATGCGGTTCCGGCCCAAGTGGCGGGGGTGCCGCGCATGGTGATGGTGACCCCGCCCGGTGAAGGGAATGTGATGAATGCGGCGGTGTTGGTGGCGGCCCAGGAGGCGGGCATTGAGGAGATTTATCGGGTGGGGGGTGCCCAGGCGATCGCAGCCCTAGCCTATGGAACGGCCACCATTCCCAAGGTGGATGTGATTACGGGACCGGGGAATTTGTATGTCACCCTGGCCAAGAAGCAGGTCTATGGCACGGTGGGGATCGATTCCCTGGCAGGACCGTCGGAGGTTTTGGTCATTGCCGATCACACCGCCAACCCGGTCCATTTGGCGGCGGATTTGCTGGCCCAGGCCGAGCATGACACCTTGGCAGCGGCGATTTTGGTCACCACCGATGCCGGTTTGGGGCGACAGGTGGCCGCTGAGGTGGAGCGACAGTTGGAAAACCACCCCCGCCGGACCTTAACCGAGAAGGCGATCGCCCACTACGGGCTGGTGGTGATTGTGGAGTCCCTCCAAGCCGCCGCAGAATTATCCAACCAATTTGCCCCAGAACACTTGGAGCTAGAAGTTGAGGATCCGTGGGATCTCATTTCAGAGATTCGCCATGCGGGGGCCATTTTCCTGGGCAGTTCCACACCGGAGGCCGTCGGCGACTATTTAGCCGGACCCAACCACACCCTCCCCACCTCTGGCTCTGCCCGCTATGCCTCGGCGCTGGGCGTAGAAACCTTCCTCAAGCATTCCAGCTTGATCCAATATTCCCCCCAAGCGCTCCACAAAACCGCCAGCGCCATCCAAACCCTAGCCACGGCTGAAGGACTTTTTTCCCACGGAGAATCGGTGCGGGTGCGGACTACGGGTAGCCCCGATCGCGACAGTCGGCCCTCCCTAGGGGATGGAACGGACAGCACCCCCCCCGCGTCCTAGACCACTACGGACTCGGTCGCGGCTGTGCTGGCGTTTTGGCATGGAGCGACGGTGAAGTTAGCAAGCCGGTTTTCGGTTACCCAGCACAGGGAACTTCGGTGTACACTGCGGCGTGATGGACTGTTGAAGTCCCAGACTTGCCGCAACTCAGAGAACTATGACTATGAAGAGAACATTCTTAGCGCGTGCGGCCTTCCAGTTGTCCCTTTGTTTAGGGATTACCCTTGGGGGGCTTCTGGGGGCAACCCCGGCCCGATCGGCGGAAAAGTGGACCTTTATTGTGGGGCCAATCACCCGAACGGTGACGTTGACCGAATTGCGGGAATTGGCGGAAACGGGCAAGCCCACGGGGGAACTCAAGCTGATCCTGAAGTTAGCAGGACAGTCTCCGGAGGAAGTCGCCCGCATTCTCAACGATGAGGTCGATTTTGACCTGGTAACGGCCTATCGCATCATGAGCAGCAGGCCCGGAATGGCGATTTTGGAGCAGTTGGGGGAGATTATTGCACCCCGCAATGCCAATACAGCCGGTGCCCAAGCCCTGAGCGGTGCCCTCTTGCTCTCCCTCTCTGGAGATAACAAGTTCACCATCTTGGAACTGTTGGACAAATACCCCACCGATGCCCGCATTAATGTGGGTGCCCTGCTAGAAGCGTCAGAGCAGTTTGGCGATGTGGGCAGCTTGTTGGAAGGGCTAACGGGGGGCGGTTTCTAGGCGTTTATTTCTAGGCGTTTATTTCTAGGCGCTCCAAACCCAGCCTTCCCCCTAACGCTTGTAGGACGGGCCTCTGGCCCGTCGCCTCGTCCAAGGGAGCCAGGTTTTACGATCGCATCCAGCCGTTGGGGTCCATCCTACTTTGACGAGTTAACCGATCGGGGTAGGGGTCGTGCCCCCGCGCCGACCCTCTTCGGCCCCGATCAAAGTTTTTGGGCAGCGGCAACCATGGGGGGTTTGCCCCTACCAAAACCAGGGCAACCACGGGGGGTTTGCCCCTACCAAGATTCTGCCAAAGTGGGATGCTTTCAGCCGTTAGATCCAGCCGTTAAATTCAGTCGTTGAATTCAGATCTGTTGGGCGAGGGCGGGGGTTGTTCGGTGTTAGCGGGTTGGGCATCGGCGATCGTTCGCAGGAACGCCCGCAGGGTCATGCGCGGAATATAAGGCCAGCCCCCCTTGCCCTCAATTTCCCGCAGCAACGCATAGAGGGCTTGGCGGTTCGTGGGTAGCAGGCGCTGAAAGGTGGTCACTCGAATTTCTCGGTGGAGAGACTCCAACAGCCGCAGTAGGGCCAGGGTGGTCTCAATGTCATGTTGGGACTGGCGGGACAACTGACGGACCTCCTCCGCGATCGCAGCGAGTTCCGGGGAGTCAGATGGGGGAAGGTTCAGCTTGTCGAACTCTGGCACAGAGGGCACGGTCATAGGACTCGATCGGGCAGACAGAATAACAACTACAGACAAGGGGTGACCCACAGGAGCCACCGGACCGAACCTAGCGCATAGGCTAGGCCACCGTTGAATCCGTTATGGCGGGGGGCACATCTTGCCAACGACCGGAGCCAACCGCTTTCACCGCTTCAACCAACTGCACATCACCGGTATAGAGGGCACGCCCCACGATCGCCCCCGTCACCCCAATGCCTTCAAGGGCCGTCAAGCTCAGCAAATCCGTCACACTACTAACCCCGCCGGAGGCAATGACCGGAATCGACAGGGTAGCCGCCAACTCCCGCAGGGCCGGAATATTGGGGCCTTGGAGGGTGCCGTCGCGCTGAATATCGGTGTAAATAATCGTGCTCACGCCGAGGCCCGCCATTTGCTGGGCCAAATCCGTCGCCGCAACACTGGAGGTTTCTAGCCAGCCCTTGGTCGCCACTTGGCCATTGCGGGCATCAATGCCCACGGCAATTTGACCGGGAAACGCTTGGCAGAGTTGCTCCACCAGTTCCGGCTGCTCCACCGCGACGGTGCCAAGGATAGCCCGATCGACCCCCTGGGCGAACAAGGCCGCTACGCTGTCTTGACTCCGCAGCCCGCCCCCCACTTGAACCGGAATCTCCAGGGCACGGACGATCGCCCCAATCACCTGATGGTTCACGGGCTTACCGGCCTTCGCGCCATCAAGGTCCACCACATGGAGGCGAGGCGCTCCCTGGGCCTGCCACTGGCGGGCTACGGTGACGGGATCCTCACTAAAGGTTTGGGCCTGGTCATAGTCGCCTTGGTAGAGGCGCACACATTTACCGTCCAGGAGATCGATGGCGGGAATGACATCCATACGTAAACTTGGGGTGAGAACTGTGGGATGGGAGCCGTTGGCAGGTTACGGCAAAATCAGAAAATCACATCATGCCATGAATCAACGGCTTTCCAGCGAAAACCACCCTGGAACTTCAGCATTACACAACGACCTTGGGCCTACCTTGGGCCTACCTTGGGTCTCAGCCGTGAGCCATCACAGGACCATCACGGGACCATGACTAGGCCATCACGAGACCATGACTAGTAGACCAAGGCAGAAGTTGTACACCCACCAGTGTGAGCGTCTCGCTCACAACGCGGGCAAGATGCCCGCACTGGAAAGGGGATGGGAATTTCTGCCCTACTGCACTAGGCCATCACGGGACCATGACTAGGCTATGACTAGGCCCATGACTAGGCTTCTGCCTCAGGGGATCCCAGGGGATCGGAACAAAACCAGCGATCGCCCTGAACCAGGGTATGTACCCGCCAGGAGACCTCCGTTTCAGGATAGTCGAGGCGATAGTGACCCCCTCGGCTTTCTTGGCGAAAGGCTGCACTTTTGAGAATTAATGCCCCAATTTCCAGCAAGCTGCCCAGTTCAACCCACTGCCGCAGTGTCCCATTATCGGGACCGTTGATCAGGTCCACCTCTTGACCGGGCACGATCGCCCCCAAGGCTTGGCTCAGGCTGAGCTGGGCAAAGTCCGATCGCCACCGTTCCACCTGAACAATTGCTGCCTCTAGGGTCGCCGCATCCCGGCAAATTCCGGCGCTTTGCCACATTTTCTGGGGCAGGGCTTGGCGAATGTCCTGAATCCAGGTCCGATCGGTATCCCATTGGTCCATCGAAAGGGAGTGGACCGGCGGGGGCGGGGGCAGCGGGGGCAAAGCTGCGGGCAACTGGAGGTGTTTCAGTTGTTGGCCAAAAACCAAGCACTCCAACAGGGAATTACTGGCGAGGCGGTTGGCCCCATGGACCCCCGTACTGGCGGTTTCCCCCACGGCATATAACCCCACCACCGAGGTTTGCCCCTGAAGATCCGTCGCAACCCCGCCCATCCAATAATGGGCCGCTGGGGCAACGGGAATCGGCTCCTGAAACAGATCAATGCCCCAATGTTGGCAGACCTGGATAATGTTGGGAAATCGATAGCGGACACGATCGGGATCGATCGATCGCAAATCCAAAAAGACATGGCCCTGGGGGGTGCCAAGGGTCTGCAAATGCTGGAAAATGGCCCGACTGACCACATCACGGGGCGCTAGCTCCCCATCGGGATGGTAGCGGAACAAAAAGCGATCGCCCTGGGCATCCAGCACCTGCGCCCCCTCCCCCCGCACCGCCTCACTAATCAAAAAGCAAGAGGCTTCGGGATGCATCAAGGCCGTGGGGTGAAACTGGAAAAATTCCAAATCCCGCAGCACCGCCCCGGCCCGGTAGCCAATGGCCACCCCATCCCCCGTACTCAAGGTCGGATTGGTCGTCTGGGCAAACACCTGACCCCCGCCCCCCGTCGCCAGCCCGCCGCCGCCCAGCCAGCCGGCGGCTCAGAGCGAGTCTTCCGCGCTGCTATCGCGGATGCTCGAACCGGTCGCGGCCCAGCCAGGCCGCGGCCTGACACCGGCCGATGCGGC
>JBMTWK010000108.1:0-8492 GCA_049452395.1 Prochlorothrix sp.
CCCTTGCCGCATCCCTCGCCAGCCTCCCCAGCGGCCAGCCCCAGGGCGACTCCCTCGCCAAGGAATTTGACCTGCTCTGCCTCAAGCTCCAACTCGCTCTCCTCAAAACCTCCAGCAGTTACGAGCGTTTACGCGATCGGGTCCGCGATAGCCTCAGCCAGTTGGAGACTAAGCCCGATATTCCTATGATTGGCGCACAATTGATCTTTATTCAAGAAGTCCAGGCCGAAAGCTGGTGGACGGATGTCACACCGCCCCTGGTGGAAGATCTCCGTCGCCGGATTCGCGATCTGGTGAAGTTTATCGATCGTAAGCAGCAAGCCACCGTCATCACCGACTTTGCCGATGAGCTGGGAGAGGTCCAGATCATCACGGTTCCCACCCACCAAACTGGCTTTAGTCCCTACCAATATCGCCGCAAAGTTGAAGCCTTTATCCGCCAAAACGAGAACCACATCACCATCGCCAAGCTCAAGCGCAACGTTCCCCTCACCGAAGCCGACCTCACGGCCCTAGAAGCCATGCTCTTCTCAGCGGCAGAAGTTGAGAGCCGCGATCGCTTTGAAGAAGTTTTTGGCAAAACCAAAAGCCTTAAGCTGCTGATCCGGGAGATTGTGGGATGCGATCGGGCCGCTGCTAAGGCAGCCTTTGCCCGATATTTGCAGGACACAACCTTCTCGGCCAACCAAATCCGCTTTGTCGAGACCATCATCGATTTTCTGACTCAGAACGGCTTTATGGACCCTGGCTTACTCTATGAACCGCCCTTTACCGACAGCCATCCAGAGGGTTTAGATGGGGTGTTTGGCGACGATGATGCAGATCAGATCGTCTCGATTATTCGATCCTTCAATGCCTCAGCCGATGCGGATTTCTCCAGTACCCCAGCCTCAGCCTAACTCCCGTAAGAGCAAGCTTGGGATCACCGCAAGCCTGGGATCGCCGCAAGCCTGGGATCGCCGCAAGCCTGGGATCGCCGATTTGCAATCGGCCCTTCTCAATTCCCCCCTAGGATCGCCGATTTGCAATCGGCCCTTCTCAATTCCCCCCTGGGATCGCCGATTTGCAATCGGCTCTTCTTGTCTAACCGAGGAGAGTGGATAACCGGAGAGTGGATAACCCCTAAGCCTCTGGGGGGGCGACCTGTTTGAGCATGGCGACGAGGGTGTGGTGGGCATCCTTGGCATCCACCAGGGTGTGGTCAAAGGCAATGCGCAGGGGCTGGGCTTGGGACTCAATTTGGACTTCTAGATCCATGCCCTCCGCGTCAATTTTGAGCATTCGGGCCGCTGTGACCTCAGGCCGTTGGCCAAAGGTTTGGGCATAGCGGGCGACTGCCTCGGCGTGGTCTTCGTTCATGTGGCGGCAAATGCGATCGCTCACTGCCGGGGGAAAAGCATCCGTCATGGTTAACACCTCTCTATCAGCATTCGGAATCAGAACGGGCATCGGCACTGACATCGGCACTGACCTCAGTCCCTGAGATTAGTATTATCTTGCGAGCTTCATTTGAACAGGGTTTAATAGACCTGTCTACAGCAACCCCCATTCCCGTAGCATGGCTCCTTGGAGCAGAGAACCGTTTTCTAGCGCTCCACCGAACCCCAAACTGAGCCAAAGGCGAGAATCGAGGGTTGCAGGGGATCCGGATGGCTGCGCCGCCGCCCTGCTAAACCACACAGGTAACCCTTCACCATGCACATATTGGCCCTTGTCCCCGGTGGGATTAGCGATCAGATTCTCTTTTTCCCCACCCTTGAAACCCTCAAACACCGCTATCCCGGTGCTGTCATTGATGTGGTCACGGATCCTCAATCGGTGGGAGCCTATCGGGTCGCCCCCACGGTGCGAAAAACCATTCCCTTCAACTTCCGAGATCGCAATAGTCTGGCAGACTGGAGCAATCTGCTGGGTGTGATCCGAGAGCAGGAGTATGAATTGGTTTTAACGGCCCAGGGAGGCTGGGCTGTGGGGCTGTTGCTGTGGCTGTCGGGGATTCCGGAGCGGATTGGCTTTGCGGGGAAGGGCACGGGCTTTCTCACCCAGGCCATTCTGGATAAACAGAACCAATATCTAGCCCAGCGCTACCATGACCTGCTCCAGGGGATTGGGGTTAGCCAACCCTGTCCAGAAATTAAGGTCACCATTCCCCGCAAAAATTTGGAGTGGGCTGAGGCTGAGCAGCAGCGGCTGGTGATTGGCATGGGCTATCTGCTGGTGGACAGCACGCGGGGAGAGTCTCCCAGCAGCTGTTGGAGTTTGATTCTGAAGAATATCCAAGAGCAACAGCCCAACCTGCCGATCGTCTTAATCCAGGAAGAAACGCCCACGGACTTACCCCAAGCGCTGCAAGAGGTGGGCATTAGCTTCAAAACCCTAATTCCAGAGGAACCCGCCAAACTAGCAGCCCTGATTGCGGGGGCCAATTTGGTTCTTTGCACCGAAGGGGATACGCTCCAGTTGGCCGTTGCGGTCCAAACCTTTACCATTGCGCTGCTGGGTGCTGCCAAGATTGAGCGCTATCTGCCCCAGAGCGATCGCTTTATTGGGCTTCAGTCCACCACCAGCAGCATGAAGGATATTTCACCGCAGCAGGTGCTGGATGTGTTGGCAGGTCAGCGCTAGTCTAGAGCAGGACTTGTCCCGACTCCCCTTGTAACACGCCAGGGCAAAACTATGGCTGTCTATCAAGTTCGGCTCACCAGTCCTGATGGCAGCCTCGATCGCACCCTTGCCGTTCCCGATGATCAATATATATTGGACATGGCAGAGGCAGCGGGACTCCGGCTCCCTTCAGGTTGTCTTCAGGGGGATTGCTCCGTCTGTGTGGCCAAGGTGCTCCGGGGGCAGGTGGATCAGCAGGAGCAGCGCTTTTTGAGTGTTGCCGATCGCGACCGAGGCTTTACGGTGACCTGTGTGGCCTATGCTCGATCGGATTGCCACCTGCTCACCCATCAAGAAGCTGCCCTATATCCCCAAGCACTCTACGGTAAACCCGGCCCTAACTCCCCCGACCCTCAGGCTCTGTAATTTCAGCCCAATCACCCTTCTTGTTACCGAACCACTATGCCGATTCTCCGTTCTGTGTGCCCCGCTGCCCTGACCCCGTTGGCCCAGCCCAGCCCTCGCCCCGCTGCTCCAGCCCCCGTTACCGGGCGGACTTGGGCCTGGGTTACCCAAACGTTACTGTTGGGTAGCCTCTTCACGGGTAGCCTCTTTACGGGTAGCCTGCTGTTTAACAGTAAAACTGCCCTAGCCCAGTCTTCCTTCTATAACCCCATTACCTTACCGACAAGCGGCGAGATTACCGAGAGCCTGAGCGATCGGGATATCCCCACGGGCCAAGGTGGTTATGCACGGGACTATGCCGTTAACCTACAAGCGGGTGATCAAGTCGCCATTGACCTTCTGTCTGACAGCTTTGATACTGTGGTTATGTTGATGGGGAGCGGCGGCATGACGATCGGGGAAAACGATGATGGTCCCGACGGCACCACCAATTCCCTGTTGTTTACCCGCATCAGCACCTCAGGCACCTACACGGTCCGGGTGCGCTCCTTTGGTGAAGGTGCCGGTGGCGAGTTTACCCTGAAGGTGACCCGACTGCGGCCCTTCTAGGGGTGTCTCCTGTCTCCCGCTGCTGGGATAAGCCCGCTGACTGGTTCTGCCTTGTGACCGTGCACTGGTCCCCGATCGCCAGTTGACCTCCGGTTACCTTAGGGTTGGCTTCAGTTGACCCAGGGCGATCCCAAGCGGTGATCCCAAGGCGATCCCAAGGCGATCCCAAGGCGATCTAATTCGTTAACCGAAGTCCCTCTCCTAATCTCCCTATCTTTGCGGATCCCTAGGGCAGTCTCTGGAATACTGGAGGAATGGGAACATTCCAATTGGGCGAATCAACCGCTTCGGGCAGGGCCAACCCCCGTGGTTCCCCGGTTTGGCTCGAAGAGGGTCGGGACGGGGGCACAACCCCTAAAGCGATTCTGCCCAAGTGAGATGTTCTCGGAGGAATGCCCCCCGATCGTCCAGCGGTCCAGGGCTTATCGCCTGGGATCCTGTTCGGGACTGGTATCCGGGACTGGTATCCGGTCCTGCCCCCAAGCCACTGGCCCTAGGACAGCAGGGCGAAAACTCCCACCCCCTTTCTAGTGCTGACCTCTTGCCCGCAAGGTGAGCAAGACGCTGACCCTAATGGGGGGTAAATCTTACCAAGGTCGTCCCCACGCCTTGGCCTACTAGTCCCCAGGGGTATATATTTCCCCGGACTCTCCCCCCGCTTTCCTGGCTGAGCTACCCCTACTGTGGGTTTAGCTTCACTGTGTTTAGCTTCACTGTGTTTAGCTTCACTGTGTTTAGCTTCACCCAACTCCGGCCCCTCAAGATTTTTGATCTAGACCTATGACCTCGGAACTTCCCAAACCCGCCTCTGCAACGGTTGGCGCTGCAACTGTCAATGTCTTTATGACCCCCGAATCAGGCACACACCATGGTGATGATTCTCCCACGGTGGTTCTGCCGATGCAGTTGGTCAGTCTGGATGATGCCGGTCGGACTGATGTGGGCCAGCAGCGCAACCAGAACGAAGATGAATTTGTGATTCGGACAGAGGTGCGGCGGATTGAGAATCCCCAGGGTCGCACGATCGAAGCCAAGGGGCTGTATGTGCTCTGTGATGGCATGGGAGGCCATGCGGCGGGGGAAGTGGCCAGTGCCAAGGCCGCTAATTATCTCAAGCAATTTTTTGCAAACTATCCCTCGAATCAGCTCCCGACCGAAGCGGTGCTGCGGGAAGCCATTTTGGGCGCAAACCAAGATTTGTACCAGGACAACCAGAGCAGCGCCAGCCAGGGAAGCGGTCGCATGGGGACGACCTTGGTGATGTTACTGCTCTACAACACCCGCGCGGCGATCGCCCACGTCGGCGATAGTCGAATTTATCGCTACACCCGCAAAAAGGGGCTAGAACTGCTCACCCTGGATCATGAGCTGGGCCAGTTGGAAATTCAGCGGGGCGTGGATCCGGAGGTGGCCTATGCCATGCCCGATGCCTATCAGCTTACCCAAGCCCTTGGCCCCCGCGATAATGACTGCGTTGAACCCGATATTGCCTTCTATGACATTAACGAGGACACCCTCTTTCTGCTCTGTTCCGATGGTCTGTCGGACAATGGGCTGCTGGAGGAAGCCGAAGACACCCACATTAAGCCCCTGCTCAGTTCCATTAGTAATTTAGAGGCTGGAGTCATCGATTTGATTGATCTGGCGAATGAGTGCAATGGCCATGACAATATTACGGTCATTGCTGTGCGAGCCAAGGTGAAACCGAATATGGCTACGCTCGTGGCCTAGGGCCGTGGTTAGCATTGCGTTTTTAGATGGCTCAAGCTCAGATCCGCTGCGCTGGTGGGACTTTACCCCGGAGCAGGTGGTGGGCATTGGTCGTGCCCCGGAGAATGACATTGTTATTAAACATTCCCTCATCTCCCGGCACCATGTGGAGTTGCTGCCCTGGGCCACGATCGCCGAGGCCGAAGGGTCCGAGCCAGACCCGCGCTGGGTGATTCGGGGCTTGGGCAAAAATGGGACGTTTCTGAACTGCCACCGGGTTGACCAGGCTTTTCTCAAGGACGGGGATATTATTCAACTGGCCTCGAAGGGGCCGCGTTTGCGCTTTCACTACCAGATTCAGGATGCTGGTCCTGCCCAGGACTGGATCCAGGGCGAAGGTCGGGTGGGTTTGGGGTCGGTGTCGGTGCATTTGACAGGGCCAGAAGCGCATCACAACTGGACTGCCCATTTACCCAAGGTGGATCGATCGGCTCTGAATGGTCATGATCCTCGCTTGCCCTGTACCCACGCCGATCGTAGCCCCAGGGATCTGTTCTGTATCCACTGCGGTCAGCCCCTGCTGAATTTGGGCCGCCTGGGTCGCTACCAACTGCTCAAGCCCCTGAGCCGAGGCGGTATGGGGGCAACCTTTTTGGCCTGGAAACAGGGAACCTTGCCCCCCAGTTCCCAAAATTATGCCTTTGAGCTAGAGCAGCGCCTGGTGGTGCTGAAAAAAATGCGGGAGGAAATGGCCCGATCGAGAAAGGCCCGCGAATTGTTTGAACGGGAAGCTAGAACGCTTCAGCGGCTCCACCACCCCAATATTCCCCAATTTTTAGACTTTTTTAGCGAACAAGACGAGCTATACCTGGTGATGGAGGTGATGCAGGGCCAAGACCTGAAGCGCTATGTGCGGCAGAGTGGAACGGTGCCCCCCGCCCAGGTTTTGGAGTGGGCCTTGCAGGTCTGTGATGTTTTGGAATATCTGCATAACCAGGATCCGCCGATCTTGCACCGGGACATTAAACCCGCCAACCTCCTGTTGCGACATCGGGATCAGCACATTGTGGTGGTGGACTTCGGCGCAGTTAAATCCCTCAGTTCCGCCCAGGCCACCCGGATCACCGCCGGGGGCTACACCGCCCCAGAACAGGAGCGCGGCCACCCCTGCATTCAGTCCGATCTGTATTCCTTGGGCGCAACCTTGATCTTCCTGCTCACAGCGAAAAATCCCATGGTCATTCACCACTACCAGCACCGGGATGCCCAGTTTTATAGCCAAGTCATGCCCCATATTCCCTATGCCTTGGCTTCGGTGCTGAGTCGCCTTCTCCATCCCGGTTTTGAGCAGCGGTATGGCTCGGTCCAGGAACTCCGCCAAGCCCTGCGGATCTGTCAGGTGAATTTACCGGTGGGGTCTGCTGCTCCGTAGCTCTAGTGCCCTGCGGCGGGGGATGCGGTGAGGAAGGCTTGGAGGGTTTGGAGGGCGGTGATTTGGCTGTGTAGACCCTGGAGCAGGGGATGGAACTCGCCGAGAACGGGACCACAGTCTAGGATGGCCTTGCGGTACAGGGCGAGGGCTTGGGTGGTCTGGCCTTGGGTTTGGTAGAGCAGCCCGATCGCCTCAACGATCGCCACCTGCTCCGCACAGAGATGGGCCATGCCCAAGGGAGACTCCGACAGCAACCGCTCCAGAATGGCCAGCGCTGCTTTGACCTGACCCTGATGCCCATAGGCTTGGGCTAAGAGCCGCTCACACCGCATGAGGGTGGACGGGCGGGTGAGTTGGGGAATGGGCTGGGGTTCTGGGGGCTGGGTGCGGCTGGCCCCTGGGCGGCGATAAAGGTTTAGGGCGGCCCGGAGCCGAACGGTTGCTTTGCTATAGCGGCCCTGGGCTAGATCGACCTCCCCCCAATGCTGGAGGATGACGGCAACGGCTTCGCTTTCACTGGTGCCGTTGTGGTGGTGGAGATGGAGGGCTAGGGGAAACAGGACTACGGCTTCGCTCCAGCGACCCTGCTGCCATTGGAGGTTGGTTAAGGCTGTCACGATCGCCACGGCTAGCGCCACCTCCCCCGGTTGCCCCCCGGTCTGCAAGACTCCACAGCACTGCAAGGCCCGTTTCAAGCAAGCTTCTTGGGCCTGACGTTGGCCTTGGTGACCATAAGCCTGGGCTAAATCGGCTAAAACGGTGGCCACTTGGGGCAAGCCTACGGATCCCTGGGGCTGGTAACCGACTAAAGCGGCCTGAAGGGTTGCCTGGGCTGCGCCGTAGTCCTGCTGCTGCAAATACACCCGCCCTTGGCGGTGCAGGCTTAAAAAGTCTTGGCGATCGGGCTGGGGTAAGGGCTGGAGGGGATGGAGTTCTGGGGTTTCAGAGGCTTTAGAGGGTTTGCTGGGGGGCAGGAGAAGGCCGGTGTGGAGCGGGTCGCTGTCTGGGTCGATGTGGGGATCCCGTGGGGGGGATAAGGTCAGGGTTGTGAGATTTACCATGGTGAGGGGAGGAGTCGTCGGGGGGTTGGGGGGCGGCAAGTCTGGGGCGTTGGTGGCCGAAGGGGGCGGGGAGGCTGTGGCCCGATCGTGCCCGATCTGCCAACCCCAACTCCGACCCACCACAAACCCCACTCCCATTTCACCCCACCCCCACCCAGCCTGCCCAAAAACAGGCAAAACCGGCATCAGCCAGTCATAAGCCTGCGGTAAGGCAGGTCCTAGGTCGCAGATTATGGAATCTGGCAAATTTACGCGAAAA
This sequence comes from Prochlorothrix sp., assembly GCA_049452395.1. Taxonomy (GTDB): domain Bacteria; phylum Cyanobacteriota; class Cyanobacteriia; order Prochlorotrichales; family Prochlorotrichaceae; genus Prochlorothrix. The sequence continues at coordinate 8,081 of JBMTWK010000108.1, forward strand.
TTAGCCATGGCAAAGGGGTGGAAGTAGGGAATAAAGCTGGGGCAGCTTGTCAAAACTGCTGCGATACAACTCCTTTCCCTTGTCACCCTTGCTACTCAGGAGGACCCTTTAAATCAGCCCAAAAATCATCAAAGCGATTGTAAAATGGCTAGATTTGGAATAATTTATGCAATAAGGCAAAATATTTGCTAAAAATAACCTCTATTTGGATATTGGGATAGGGAGCATCCCATTTTAGCGATTTAACCGACCGGGTCGGGGCAAACCCCCCGTGGTTGCCCTGGTTTTGGGCCGAAGAGGGGAGCCACGGGGGCACGACCCCTACCAAGATTCTTCTAAAGTGGGATGCACCCTTGGGATATAGCAATCGACCATTTGATTAGGACTATACTGTAGAGTGAAATGCTAGCAA
>JBMTWK010000109.1:0-8438 GCA_049452395.1 Prochlorothrix sp.
AATTCCTACCGTAAGCGCTGCTGTTGCGCGCAGGGGGGCGAAGCTGAGAGTAAAAAACCGTCGAAGCTCCAGCCGCAATTTGGGGGGTTACAGTTCACTTAGCCGGATGAAGTGGCTTAAGGACTGTAGGATTTAGTTTTTCTGCAAAAACAATACCACAGGGTTGGGCCACTTGTTGAGATTCTGAAAAAAAAAATTTTTAGTTCTGGCGGAGTTCTGGCCGGGGGAGGGGGCGTAACGGACTGTGAAGAAGTGACACGGTTTCCTAAGGGTCGATCGCCTGCGGCCCAATCCAGGCCAAGATTATAGGGAATTGATTCTTCGTCCTGTTGCGAGGTTTGAGAATGATGTCTATTTCTGCCCCGACCTTGGAAGCCTGCTTGATGTTGTTGGAGGGTCAGGATCCCTTGGCGATCGATGTGGCTGAGAGTGCCTCCTGTCGCCAGACGGTCCAGGAAGCCCTGGCAGATACCGATGTAGCCTTGGCGGAGCGGCAGAAGATTGCCGATCGCCTCAACCAGGCCAACCACCTGCTAGAACTCCAACTGGTGACCACGGACGAAAGTTATTGATATTCAGACTTCAGCCGCACCGGGGGCGTTGTTAGCGATCGATGTCCATTACTGCGATCCCCAGGCCGTAGCCGCCGGGGTTCTGTTTGGGTCGTGGTCCCAAGCTGTTCCCAGTGCAACCTATACCCTCACGATTCCCGCTGTGGCTCCCTATGTCCCAGGGCAGTTCTATCAGCGGGAATTGCCTTGTATTTTGGCCCTGCTAGAGACGATCCCTGGGGCGATCGGTTGCATTGTCATTGATGGCTATGTGACCTTGGGGACTGAGGCGCGGCCCGGTTTGGGGTGGCATTTGTGGCAGCATTTGGAACAGCGGGTTCCGATTATTGGGGTGGCGAAGTCTGCGTTTCAGGAGACCGATCCCGCTACGGCGGTCTATCGCGGCACCAGTCAGCGCCCTCTTTATGTGACTGCGGCAGGGGTAGAGTTAGCCGTGGCCCAAGGCTGGGTTCAACAGATGCATGGGGACTACCGGTTGCCGACGTTGTTGAAGGCGGTCGATCGGCTGTGCCGCCAAGCTTAGATCTGGCTGGAAAAGCGGCCCAGAACCCCAGGGGCAAAGGGCAATGCTAAACTCGTCAGTATTCATTCCTTAATCCAGCACCGTTGAGGCTTGAGTTCTGATGTCTTTAAATTTGTCTCCTGATGATGCAGCCCGATCGAATCTAGAACCCGAATTGGGCGGTGCGCTGCGCCAGGGTCAACCGCGATCGGGTCTAGAGCCGGAGCTGGGGGGAAGTCTGCGCCAGCGCGGGGTCTATGTGGATGAACTGACCTGTATTGGCTGTAAATACTGCGCCCATGTGGCCACGAATACCTTTTATATTGAGCCAAACCAGGGCCGATCGCGGGTGATTAATCAAAACGGGGATCCAGAGGATTTGATCCAAGAGGCGATCGACAGTTGCCCCGTGGACTGTATCCATTGGGTCAACTACAAGGATTTACGAGACTTGGAAGCAGAGCGGAAATATCAAGTGATTCCGGTGGCGGGTTTCCCGGTCGATCGCGGTGGCCTAGCGGCCCAGCAGCGGCGTAACCAGGATCAGGCGTAGGCATCCCCTGGGGTACCTTGATGAGTCCTCAGGTTGTACGATTGCCCTATCCCGGCTTACTTGTCCCTGCACCCATGGCCCTTCGGAAATTTAGTTTTACCCCCTATCTCTTTTTATTGCCTGCCTTGGTGGTGCTGAGCCTAACGGTCTTTTGGCCCGCCCTCCAAGCCTTCTATCTCAGCTTTACGGAATACGGCGTTCGCCTCAACAGCGCCCCCGAATGGGTCGGCCTCGCCAACTTCCGCGCCTTGCTTCAGGACAAAACCTTTTGGAAAGTGCTGGGCAATACCTTTATCTACCTCGTTGGTGTCGTGCCGCTGTTGGTCGCTTTGCCCCTAGGGTTGGCAATTTTGGTCAACCAGCGGCTGCGGGGCATGAATTGGTTTCGCCTTGCCTACTACACCCCCGTGGTGATCTCGATGGTGGTGGCGGGGATTGCCTGGAAGTGGCTCTATGCCGAGAATGGGCTGCTGAACCAGTGGGGCAGTCTAGTGTTGGGCGATCGCTTTGCGGCGATTCCCTGGCTGACCCATCCCAACGTTGCCCTGTTTAGTGTGATGGCGGTGACGGTGTGGAAGGGCCTGGGCTATTACATGGTGATTTATCTGGCGGGTCTTCAGAGCATCCCGGAGGATTTGTACGAGGCGGCGGCGATCGACGGCTCCGATGGTCTCCTCAAGCATTGGGATATTACGGTGCCCTTGATGCGGCCCTATGTGGTTTTGGTGGGGGTCATTTCTTCGATTTCGGCCACGAAGGTGTTTGAAGAAGTCTACGTGATGACGAGCGGCGGCCCACTGAACAGCTCTAAAACGGTGGTTTACTATGTCTATGAGCGGGCGATTAAGGATTTAGATATTAGCTATGGCTGCGCGATCGGTCTTGTCCTCTTTTTGGTGATTTTTAGCCTCTCGGTCCTGCGTTTGAGTCTAGGCGGCAATGATCCCAACCTCAGCGCGTAAATGACCCATGCGATCCCCTTGGAGATAGGGGGATTGAGGCGGTAATGGTCATAGTAGACCAAGGCATAAGTTTTACACCCATTAGTGTGAGCGTCTCGCTCACTACGCGGGCAAGATGCCCGCACTAGAAAAGGGGGAGAAGTTCCACCCTGCTGTACTAGGGAGTTATCGCCTCGACGACCTGGACCCGATCGCCGTCCTTAACATAGGCCGCTCCCTCCAAGACCACCCGATCGCCCGCCTGTAGCCCCGCCACAATTTCCAGCCGCGCCCCTTCCCCGCTCTTCAACACTTCACCCAGGGTCACCGCCTGAAACCGCACCTGATCCGGCTCAACCCAGCGGAAAACCCCCGATGTCCCATCGGCTTGGGTTATTACAGCCTCCGTTGGCACGGTGAGGCCGGTTTGGCTGGCCAGCACGATCGAAGCCCGCAGGAACATCCCCGGACGGAGTTTTTCACTGGCGGGCAAATCCACCTTGATGCGGGCTTGGCGCGTTTCGGGATCCACTAGCGGCGCAATTTCCCGCACTGTTCCTTGAAGTTGGAGGCTCGGATCGCTGTCCGATCGCACTTGGACCGCTGTTCCGGCCTTGATTTGGGGTAATTGCGTCTCTGGCAGGGGAATTTCTAGTTCTAGGCGACCATCACGAATAATCGAAAATAGGGGACTTTGGCCAGAACTGAGGTCGCCGATCCGGGCAAAGCGCTCCGCAATCATGCCGCCGCTGGGGGCTAGCACCTGGGTTTGGGCTAGCTGAATCTGAAGCTGACTGATGCGGGCTTCCTGGCTTTGGACCTCGGCTTGGGCGCTGACAATGTTGGCCTGGGCTAGCCGTACTCCTTCCTGTGCCGTCGCAACTGTCGTGCGGCGAGACTCCAATTCCTGGGCGCTGATGGCCCCGGCATCCCCCAATGCTTCAAATCGCGCCAAATTGCTCTGGGCCTCTGCCAAAGTTGCCTGGGCTTGGACGAGGGCCGCTTGCCGCTGCTGCACTCCCGCTTGGGCCGCGACCTTCTGGGACTCCGCCTGTTGAATCTGGGCACGAATGACGGAATCATCCAGCACCGCTAGCACCTGTCCGGGCTGAACGATCACCCCTTCATCCACCCGCACTTCTTGAATTTGGAGGTTTCCGGCCTTGGCGAGGATGGGCAGCAGGTCATAGGCGCGAACAGTGCCCGTGGTGTCCAAGCGGCGGGTGATGGGCTGGGGCTGGACGGTGGCGAGGGTGACGGCGCGGAGGCTAGAGGGGCTGAGGGCAGTGGGATCAGCGGGGTCGGCGGGGGTGTCTGTATTTTGCCGAAGCGCGAAGGTGAGGCCACCAATGAGGACCGCACCGCCAAGGACGATCGCCCCTAGCCGCCAAGGGAGGGGGGCAGAAGTGGGCGCGAGGGAGTCGGGATCAGCGGTAGCGGGGAGGCGATCGAGGGTGGTCGGGGTCGCAGCGGCGGGAGACGGAGCAGAGGAGAAGTCTTGGGTCATGGGTGGCACAAGTGAGCGGCTAGGCTTGTTGCATTTCTTTACATTTTACGATCAGACGATCGGATTTGACGATCGTCTTCAGGAATGGCCAACGTGAGTTCGATAGCAAATATATTGACGGGCCAGCGGGCTTATCCTACGGGGATTGTGTCTTGTGGGGTAAGCCCACGGCCTGCCCTTGTCGAACTCACGTTCAAATTAAGATGCACCCTTTGGCGCTCACGGTTGGGCGATCGTCCTCAACAAAAAAACTCGACTGTCTCAAAGGGGACAGCCGAGCCAAGGGCCATTGGAATTAGCCCAATTTTTAGAATTTTGATGGATGGGGTGGGCTTGGCAACCCGTTGGCCACCTCCCCGAACCCACAACGTCCTGTAGAGCCGTTTCCGTTATGCACTACCGGTGAAGATCACTTCGGGGAACTTGGCTTGGGCCTCAGACATGGGCCGCCGCCGTCCCTCTTCTTGCCAGTAGTTGATCACTTCAGTGGCTTTGTTGAGGAGTTCAATGCGCTCTACTTCAGTGATCCAGCGCTTGCCTTCCAATTCTGTTTTCAGTTGCTCCCAGGCATCGTTGCGGGGCCAGAAAAAGTAACAGGTGAGGGGGCTAAAGCCCTTGCCCACCACTTGGTCAACGGCGAGGGCTACGTCCTTATCGAGCCATAAAACTTTGAGGACGAACCGCGCCGCAATGGCGACCTCGGTGCTTGCTTCAGACATCTTGCTACCAACTCGACAGTATTAATTGCAGTCCGGGGGGGTTTGCAACAATCTTATACAATACAGGATTTGCGATCGGGCGGCAAGAATTTCCTGACCCCTCACCCCGAAGCGCTCCCCCCTGGGGACCAAAACCGGTGCAACCACGGGGGGATTGCCTCTACCCCATCGGTTCACTCATCACAGTGGGATGTTCCCAAGACAGTGGGATGCTCCCAAGACAGTGGGATGCTCCCAAGGCACGGCAAGAGGTGGTGGGGCTTTTGCACGGTGTCCCTCGCCTCCGTAAGATAGAATGATAACCATTCTCATTTTAGATTAAAATTTAGCCAAAGCTTAGACCAAGGTGATCGCTGTGTTGTACTCCCTATTTCATCCGTTCAAGATTGGGCATCACAAGCTGGGGTATAGAACCGGTTTCGCCTTGCTGGTCGGGACTCTCGCCAGTTGTGGGGGAGGGGAGACCGTAACCGATGCGGGTTCCCAAGGGGGGACTGCGGGGGGCGCGATCGAGGCTGATTCCGCCGACGTGAGTGCGATTGTTCCGGCTGCCGATCGGCCCCAGGTGGTGACGACGGTGAATATTCTGTGCGATTTGATTCAGCAGCTTACCCAGCCCGCTGAAGCCGCGATCGAACCCGCGATCGAACCTACGACTGCGCCCGATGCTGCGACTAACCCCCTGATTAACCTGACCTGCCTCCTCGATCGCGCCCAAGATCCCCATGCCTACCAGCCCACCCCCTCCGATCGTCGCACCCTTGCCGAGGCGGACTTGGTGCTTTATGGCGGCTATGGCCTGGAAGCGGGCTTAATTCAACTGATTAAGGCGAGCAATACGCCCGCGATCGCCGTGTATGAGCAAGCGGTGCCTGAACCGCTCCAGGGGACAGACAGTCATAACCATGGGGAGGAGCAGGGGGGAGATGATCACGGCCATGGGGAAGAGGCCGATGCCCATGATCACGCTGATGCCAATACTGGTGCCGATCATGCCGATGCCGATCATGATCATGCCGATGCTGATGCTGAGACCCCTGGGGGTACCCCTGTCGATGAGCCGCAGGGTGCGGTGGACGGGGAGCGAGGAGCTGATCGGGGGGGGGATTCAGGGGATCCAGATCGCTTAGTGCCGGATCCCCATGTTTGGCAGGATGCTGCGATCGGGGGCGAAATTATTGCCGTACTTGCAGCAGAATTAGCCGCGATCGTGCCCAGTGCGGCGGATACCATCCAAAACCGGGCCACAGTGCTGCAAACGGAGCTGAATAGCCTCGATCGCTGGATTCAAGCCCAAGTTGACACCATCCCAGCCAACCAGCGCACCCTAGTAACCACCCACGATGCCTTTCGCTACTTTGGTCAAGCCTACGGCCTCGACACCTGGGGCATTCTCTCCGGCTTGAGTCCCAATCAAAAGCCCACGGCTGCGACCTTAGCGACCTTGGCCGATCGAATCCAGGCCAGTGCTGTCCCTGTGGTGTTTCCGGAGCAGGGGATGGACTCCAGCTTGTTGACCACTGTGGCCGAAACTGCTGGTGTTCCCGTGGGGGCGGTGGCGTTGGGGGTGGAAAGTTTGGGGGAAATGGGCAGCGATCGGGCGACCTACCAGCAGTTTTTGGTGGTCAATACCTGCGCGATCGTCGCCGGGCTGGGCGGCACTTGCACACCGTTTTCGCCCTAGGGTTTACAACTGAAGACCCGCCACCACTTCGGCAATCAACTCCGCTGGTACTTGGTCCGTAATCTGGACCTCCCCGATCGCCGTGGGCAAAATAAAGCGCACCTTGCCCTCCTTCACTTTTTTGTCCGTACCCAAAAGGTCCACAATCTCGGCAACCGACAAGTCACTGGGGATTTGGCTGGGTAATTGGCCGCGATCGAGCAAAGCTTGTTGCCGCTGGTTTTCAGCCTCGGACCACAGCCCTAAGCGCTGGGCCAACTGTCCCGCTGCGGCCATGCCCATGGCAACCCCTTCCCCGTGGACAATGCCTTCATAGTGCATCAGGCTCTCGATCGCATGGCCGATCGTATGGCCATAGTTCAAAATCGCCCGCAATCCTCCTTCTTTCTCGTCCTGGCTCACGACATCGGCCTTAGCTTGGCAGGATCGGGCTAAAATGATCTGGAGTAGTTCGGGGGGGGTGCGATCGTAGCAGTCAAACTCTGCCCCCTCCAGCTTGGTAAATAAGTCCTGATCCCAAATTACGCCGTATTTAATCACCTCCGCCATCCCAGCCCGGAATTCTCGCTCTGGCAACGTCGCCAGCACCTGGGGATCAATCAAAACCAGGCGGGGCTGATGAAAAGCACCAATGAGGTTTTTGCCCTGGGGATGGTTGACACCGGTTTTGCCGCCGATCGAGGCATCGACCATGGCCAGCAATGAAGTCGGCACCTGAACAAAGGACACCCCCCGCAGCCAGGAAGCCGCCGCAAACCCGGTCATATCCCCGACAACTCCCCCGCCCAGGGCTACCATCACCGACGATCTCTCTAGGCGGTGGGCTAGGGCTGCGTCATAGATCTGCTCGATCGACTGCAAATGCTTGTACTGCTCTCCGTCTGGAATTAGATGCACTGCAACGTCAAAGCCAGCCTCTTGCAATGATTTCTGAGCTAGCTCACCGTAATGGCTGAAGACCGTTGGATTTGAGACTAAAAGTGCTTTTTTACCGAGGGGCTTGCCCACCACTACATTGCCCGTCATCCACTGGCCCAGTTCACCCAGACCACCGGCAGTAATGACAACGTTATAGGAGTTTTGGGGGAGGGGGACAGGAATGATAGTAGTCATGGGGGAATTAGGGTCGATCGCAGTGAATTTGCTAGAATAACTGTGAATTTGGTAGGGGCAAACCCCCCGTGGTTGCCCTCTCAGGCGTTGTGGGATACACACGTAGGTAGGGGCAATCCCCCCTGGTTGCCCGGTCAAGCATTGGGCAATCCCAGGACGTAGGTAGGGGCAATCCCCCCGTGGTTGCCCTGTACAGTTGATGGTTCGCAGAGGGGCAAACCCCCCGTGGTTGCCCGGTCAGGCGTTGTGGGACACTATAGAACAACAGAGGGTCGGCACGGGGGCGCGACCCCTACCAAGATTGATGCGTGATGCAAGGCATAGCTCCATTATGCCTGGTTCAGGTCTCAAAAACTGGGCATCTTCACCGTAGATTCTGATATTCAAGACTTATCCTGGGGACTGATAGCATGATTGTAGGGACAGGATTGTAGGGGCGAGTTTATCAGCAAAGGTGTTGTTGAAGTCAGTCCCTGTCCAAAAAACCACCAACGTGATTGCAGGGGCGGGTTTTCACCCTAAAACCCTGCCACAGTTGCACCCTTGACCCAAACTCGCCCTTTTCGTCTTTTTAAGGTTAACGGGATAAGGTTAACGGGATGAGGTTAACGGGGTAAGGTTAACGGGATAAGGTTAATTTGATCCCTTGGCCCTGAATCACTTTAAGCCTGGAATCTAGGGTATTGGGTCAAGATTCTCCCACGATCGCGGCAAGGTCAGAAATAGTCGTCAACTAAGACTGATTTTGCTGTTTTGGGAGCATCCCACTTTAGCGATTTAACCGAACTGGTCGGGGCAAACCCCCCGTGGTTGCCGCTGCCAAAAAGCTTTGATCGGGGCCGAAGAG
>JBMTWK010000110.1:0-8403 GCA_049452395.1 Prochlorothrix sp.
CCCGCTGGCCCGTGCAAAGTTGGAATACTCTCGTAATAACAGGGAAATTGCCCCAATCAGCAAAAATGGGGCAACCAGGAAAGGATTGCCCCTACAGAAGCTGTTTTTCCCTGGGCCTCGACTGCCCTACTGCATTTTCTGGCGGATAAACTGTAATACCTGCGCTAGCTGGCGCTTGAGCTTGTTCACTTCCCCTTCTAGATGCTCAACCTTCGTCTTCAGGGCCGCAATCTCCTCGGAACTAGCCCCCGCCCCAGCCGCCGGAGCCGGAGGCGAAGTGACCGCCATTTGAGGACGCTTGCGAGCCTTGGCCATGGCTTCCTTAATGGCCGCCATTAGCTCATTCTTCTCAAAGGGCTTTTCAATAAACTCAAAATACTCAAACGGCTCCGGCAGCTTTTCCGTCACCTCTTCCTTCCGCCCCGACATCACCACTAGCGGAATCGCCTGAAGCGAAGCATCACCTTGGATATTCTGGAACACTTCCCAGCCGCTCATCCGAGGGAGCAAGAAGTCCAACATGATCAAGTTGGGGTGCTCTTGGCGGATCAAATTCAGTCCCTCAACACCATCTTTGGCTTCAAGGACTTCAAAGTTTCCCTTAGGTAACATTTCCTGAACCCGCATCCGAATGACGCGGCTATCGTCAATAACCAGGATTTTATGGGCTGACACGGTGAACTCCTGAGATATGCAATCGGTAGGCTGGCTCGGAAGCAGGGTGGTTACACTGGGAGGGTAAAGCTAGAACAGGCTAGACCGCAACAGGTGAGACCGGAATGGGGTAGGCCAGAATTAGGTTTAGGCCCAAGTTAGACCAGAAGAATCCCGAGCGGGCGGTTTCGGTTTATTTTAAGCGATCACTTCCCGAAAGATCCGTAACAATCTTGCCTCTAGATCTGGACCAGAGCAACCCACTGAAGCGGAAAACCAGGGTTGTCCCTGCTTTATTCTTCTGGTTTTAGCCCGATCGGCGATCGATCGCAACCCCTAACCCTGCTACCAATGCCCTCCCTAGGGTTGACCGGAGCCTCAGCAACGGCCTCGATCGGCCCACGGCCCAACGGGGAAACAGGGTTGACAGAGACCCTACCCGACCCGTTTGATCGTTCCAGGATAATTTCAGGATAATTCCAGCATCAGTCCCAGTCCACCCCAGTCCCCAGACCCCTATGGCTGCTCCTCTCTCCCCGCCCACGGCTCCCCTCCCCCCTTGGCTCAAACGTCCCTTGGGCCGCGCCAGCGACATTTCCACCGTCCAGCGCATCATCAAAGAACGCCACATCCACACCATTTGTGAAGAGGGCCGCTGCCCCAACCGAGGCGAATGCTATAGCCAGGGAACCGCAACCTTTTTGTTGATGGGGCCGATCTGTACCCGCTCCTGTGGGTTCTGCCAAGTGGACAAAGGCCATGCCCCCATGCCGTTGGATCCAGAGGAACCGGCCAAGGTGGCAGAGTCGATCGCCCTGCTGGGGTTGCGCTATGCGGTGCTGACTTCGGTGACGCGGGATGACTTGCCGGATCAAGGGGCCAACTGGTTTGTGCGGACCATGGAGGCGATTCGGGCACGATCGCCCCAAACCCAAATCGAAGTCCTAACCCCAGACTTTTGGGGAGGAGAGCCGGATCCCGCCAAAGCTGCCCAGGTCCAGTTCGATCGCACCGCCACCGTCGTTGCTGCCCACCCCGCTTGCTATAACCACAACCTTGAAACCGTCGCTCGGCTCCAAGGGCGGGTCCGTCGGGGGGCTAAATACGATCGCTCCCTGCGCGTCCTCGAACTCGTCAAACACTTAAGCCCCCAAATCCCCACCAAGTCCGGCTTAATGCTGGGCCACGGGGAAACCGAGGCGGAAATTTTAGAAACCCTCCAAGACCTACGATCGGTGGGCTGCGATCGCCTCACCCTAGGGCAATATCTCCGCCCCTCCCTAGAGCATCTTCCTGTGGCAAAATATTGGACCCCAGAGGAATTCGATCGCCTCGGCCAACGGGCAACGGAGATGGGCTTTAGCCAAGTGCGATCGGGGCCGCTGGTGCGCAGTTCCTACCACGCCGGAGAAAACTCCTAAAGCAGGTCATCCAAGCTCAATCCCCCCGATCTGGTCCATCCAAACTTTGACGAGGGAACCGATTAGGTAGAGGCAACCCCCCCGTGGTTGCCCTGGTTTGAGTCCCAAGAGGGTCAGCCCAGGGGCACGACCCCTACGGAGATTTTTCCAAAAGTGGGATGTTCCCCCCCCGCTCCCGTTTGTCTGTTCCCTCACAATTTCCCAACTTATCCCCAGCCAAACCTTTACCCTGTACCGCTCCCCGTCCTATCATCCCCTAGGGTTACCTTAAAAATGACCCAGTTTGTTGCAGGCAGATTTGTCTTAGGCAAGTTTGCCCCCAGCAAACAGATAGGGCTACCTTTCCCTAAAAGTGGCCTTGGTTCGTGCAAAAGAGAGGATACATTCTTGACTCGTCGTTATCTGTTTACTTCGGAATCGGTAACCGAAGGTCATCCCGACAAAATTTGTGACCAGATTTCCGATACCATTCTTGACACACTTCTGGCCGAAGATCCCGCTAGCCGTGTTGCCGCTGAGGTGGTGGTCAACACCGGGCTAGTGCTGATTACGGGCGAAATCACCTCCAAAGCTAAGGTGAACTACATTGACCTAGCCCGTGAAAAAATTAAAGAGATCGGGTATTTAGGCGAAGACAGTGGTTTTTCCGCCAATAGCTGCTCGGTTTTGATTGCCCTTGATGCCCAATCCCCCGATATTGCCCAAGGGGTAGACTCCGCCCAGGAACAGCGGGAAGCCCTCAGCGACGAAGAGCTAGACAAGATCGGGGCTGGGGACCAAGGTTTGATGTTCGGGTTTGCCTGTAACGAGACCCCCGAACTGATGCCCATGCCCATCAGCTTGGCCCACCGCCTTGCCCTGCGTATGGCGACGGTGCGCAAAGACGGCACCCTTCCTTACCTGCGCCCCGACGGCAAAAGTCAGGTGACCGTGGCCTACGAAGATGGCAAGCCCGTCAGCATTGATACCATCCTGCTGTCTACCCAGCACGCCCCCACGATCGGCGACCTGACCACCGATGCCGCCGTGCGCGACAAGATTAAAGCAGACCTCTGGGAACAGGTGGTTCAGCCCGTCTTTAGCGACATCAGCATCAAACCCGATGACAATACCAAATTTTTGGTCAACCCCACCGGCAAGTTTGTCGTTGGCGGTCCCCAGGGAGATGCCGGTTTGACGGGCCGGAAGATTATCGTGGATACCTACGGGGGCTACTCGCGCCATGGTGGCGGTGCCTTTTCCGGTAAGGATCCCACCAAGGTCGATCGCAGTGCAGCCTACGCCTGCCGCTATGTCGCCAAGAATATTGTGGCCGCTGGCTATGCTGAAAAGTGTGAAGTGCAGTTGAGCTACGCGATCGGCGTGGCCCGCCCCGTGAGCTTGATGGTGGAAACCTTCGGCACCAGCACAGTCAGCGAGGAGCAATTGACGGAAGCTGTGCGCAAGATCTTTGAACTGCGTCCGGCAGGGATTATTCAAACCTTTGATCTGCGGGGAATGCCCGGTAAGCGCAATGGTCGCTTCTACCAAGATGTGGCCGCCTATGGTCACTTTGGCCGCAATGATCTGGACCTGCCCTGGGAACATCTCGACAAAGTAGATGAACTAAAGGCGCTGCTGGGCTAGGTTACAGCCCATCTCCCTAGACGACCGATCCCTGGGGCCAAGGGACATTCCCGATCGGCCCCAAACTGAACCTAGCTCAACCGGCCTGAGCGTGGGATGGGCCTCTGGCCTGTCCCCTCTGGCCTGTCCCCTCTGGCTCAGTTGCCTGATGCTTGTCTCCCAAAGCTTAGGTGCGTGAGCGCTGGACCCAACGCAGCAGGAAATAAATAGCCAGAAGGTATCCGCCAGCCAGGATGGGGATTAGGAGAGGAGAAGTTTGGTAAGGCATGGTGCGATCCACAGAAAGAGAGCGAAAAAATAAATAAAAGTCCGATCAAGACGATTAATCAAAAGACGGTTAATCAAAAGACGAGCTACAGAACCCCAGAGGGTGCCTCCCACTTGTGCAGATGCGCCCCGCATTCCCCGGCCCTCAACCCCAGAACGGGAGCAACGCAAGATCTGTCAAAGTCCCTCACCCGCGCTGGGAAAGGGCTTTAGGATGAGGGCTTCTCAAGCGAAATGCTCCCAACCCATAGGCACCAGAGGACGAGGATAGGAATTGTGCCCATCCTGAGAGCTGATTTACGAAGTCGCTGAAACGCAGTCATAGCAGGGGTTTTGCAAAATAGTGTTTTTGAGTACCGAATCGCTACAACCCCTTCACTACAGTGCTTTCAGCTCTCTTAAGATTTACTTCATAAATCAGCTCTGAGAGTCCTGCGATCGCGCTTTGTGCAATAAACCTAGAATTCAACAAGCCTAGAACACTGCCACAACCCAAGGCCCAGAGAGCCACAGCGCCCTAAAGCAGAGCCTTGGATTGGATTTCACCATGAAATGTGCCCTTGCAGACACCGTTCAAGCACAAACTCCTCAGAGCCAACCGGGGCAAACAGACCCACCCAGGGCAAAGCGGATTGCCCAGAGACCAGGGTTGCGGCGATCGGCGGCTTGGGCGGTTGCGTCCGCCATCTCAACACAGCGGGGTTTCCCAACACAGCGGGGTTATTTTCAAACTCACGTCTAGGTCCGATCGTGCTATTGCTGCTTCTCCGCCGCTTCGCACAGTCCGGACACGTCCCAGGGCTTCCCCTTTTTCTTAAGCTTTATTCCTTGGGATTCAGAAATCCCCGTTGCAGTCGGTTATGGGGGTGTCTCTGAGGCTCAAGAATGCCCACAGGCAAGAGGCTATCAGCAGGGGTGAGTTGAGCATCGGCCCTTGCAGTCGCACGACTGAAGAAGCCTTAGCCCTAGGGTATCACAGGGATTCCAAGACCCGGAAGCCTCACCCAGCGGCAGTCCCAAGATGTTCATAAACCGTTGTGAATCTTTACGGCCAGCAGGCCGATCGTAGGCCGGAGATCCACGGGCGATCGGGCCTGTGCTTTCCCCTATTTCTGAGAAAACAACAACTTTAGCACCGCAACCCTAGGGCTTGTCTTAAAATAATTGGTAGGATTATGTAAAATTTCGTAACACTTGAGCGGATAACCATGTCCTCAGTTCTTTCTCTTTTTTCCCCCGTTGAGGCCGATCTGGAGCTGCTCTCTCAGAACCTAAAAACCTTGATTGGTGCTCGCCACCCCATCCTCTACGCTGCCGCAGAGCACTTGTTTGGGGCCAAGGGAAAGCAACTGAGGCCAGCGATCGTCCTTCTGGTAGCCCGCGCCACCGTTCCCCAAAATGACATCACCCCGCGCCACCGCCGCCTTGCAGAGATCACGGAAATGATCCACACCGCCAGCTTGGTCCACGATGATGTCGTGGATGAGTCCGTTCTGCGGCGGGGGCTGCCCACGGTGCACAGTTCCTTTAACAACCGCGTTGCGGTCTTGGCTGGAGATTTTCTCTTTGCCCAGTCTTCCTGGTACCTCGCCCACTTGGATAACCTCCAGGTGGTCAAACTCCTGTCCCAGGTGATTATGGATCTCGCGGAGGGTGAGATTCAGCAGGGTCTTAACCGCTTTGATGCCACGCTGTCGATCGAAGCCTACCTGGAAAAAAGCTACTACAAAACCGCGTCCCTCATTGCCAACAGCGCCAAAGCCGCCACGGTGCTGAGCGACTGTTCCCCCGCCGAGCAGGAAAACCTCTATGCCTACGGTCGCCACTTGGGTCTAGCCTTTCAGATTGTCGATGATATTCTGGACTTCACGGGATCCGATGCGGTGCTGGGTAAACCAGCGGGGTCAGATATGCGCCAAGGCAACCTCACGGCCCCCGTGCTCTATGCCCTGGAAGAACATCCCGGCCTAGAGGGGTTGATCGATCGTGAGTTCAACCAAGAGGGCGACCTAGAACAAGCCCTAAATATGGTCGATAACAGCCAAGGCTTAGCAAAATCCCGCGAACTTGCAGCCCACCATGCCCAACTCGCCCGCCAATCCCTCCAAGGCTTAGCGCCTTCGGCTCCCAAGCAGGCACTCCTGGACATTACCGATTATGTTCTGAGCCGGATTTATTAAGCAAAATTCATCGGGTGTCTCTCCCCTGGCCAGCGCGTGGGGCGGATCGGTCCCCTAACCTAATGCCCCAGCAAGATACACCCGATCGGCCCAGTAGACCATTTGGTCATAGAACTAGTAGACCCAGGCATAGGTTTTAAAGGCATAGGTTTACACCCAGTCAGGGTGAGCGTCTCGCTCACGACGCGGGCAAGATGCCCGCACTGGAAAGGGAGTGGGAATTGCCAACCTGCTGGACTAGGATTGCTGAATCTAAGTAGGTCTGGGTAAGTAAACGGCGCTAAGAATGGCTGAAAGGCTTGCTGTACCGTGATCGATAGTTCGCAAGACTTACCCTGTTCTACTTAAGGGATCTTAATCTAACGGATCTGGCTCAAACAATCGGGGGCAAGCCGGGGGGATAGGCTCTAGGGCCAGTTCTTAGACAGGGCGAATGATTTCCACACTGTCGCGGCCATCCACTTCCTTGAGATAGACCTTGACCTGCTCATGTTTGGCCGTCGGGAGCTGGCGACCCAGAAAGTCGGGATGAATCGGCAAATCCCGATGGCCTCGATCGACCAACACCGCCAACCGCACCCGATCGGGTCGGCCATAGTCATTAATGGCATCCAACGCAGCCCGAATCGTGCGGCCCTTAAAAATCACATCATCAATCAGCACCACCGTTCGCCCCGTCAGATCAACATTCAAATCAGTTTTGGCAGGGGTCCGGATGCCAATGCTATCTAAATCATCCCGATAAAAGGTAATATCCAGGGCACCCAGGGTCACAGGAACCCCCTCCAGGGATTCAATCTGGGCTGCCAGCAGTTGGGCTAGGGGCACACCGCGTGTGTAGATGCCCAACAGAACCAGTTGCGATAAATCACCCGCTTGCTCCACAATCTCGCAGGCAAGACGGTTACAGGTGCGGCGCACCTCATCGGCGGAAAGAATTTGGACCACTTCAGGCTGCATAGGTAGAGAATTTTGGGGATGGGGGTTTGCAATTGGGAGGTGAGGGATTATCCTCTGGGGGAAAACGGTAACCTTGTCAAGTTTATCGTTAGCACTCGACTTCACACGGGTTGAGTTCTGAACAGATTTAGTCTCCCTGCCCTGGGCAGAGGGGGGCACATTCGCAAGGGGAACACCCATGGCCTATCACACCCGCAATCACCTGCACAACTCCGATTCACCACACCACACCCAAACCAACTTGACCCATCCCACCGCAACTCCCCACACGACATCCCTCCGGCAAACCAAGCCCGCCGCAAGGCTTCAGGCTCAGCAGGGATTGCGGCCCTGGGTGGCAGGGCTGTTGAGTGTGGCCCTGGGCGTTGGGCCAAGTTTGGGGCTAGGCACGATCGGCGCATTCAGCACTGGCGACCTCTCCGTTCTCGCCCAAACCGGGACAGGCTCAACCGGGACGCTCACACGGTGGCGCTTCAACTCCCAAACCCAGGTGCTAGAAGTGATTCTGCCCGCTGGTGCCACCCCCCGATCGTTTCTGTTGGCCCGTCCGATGCGCCTTGTGGTGGACTTCCCCAACAGTATTTTGCCCGGTGTTCCCCCCACCCAAACCTATGGGGGCATTGTGCGGCGTGTTACTTGGTCCCAATATGATGCGACCACGGCACGGGTGGTGATGGAGTTGGACTCCAATGTGGTGCTAGCCCCGCAACAGGTGGACATGCAGCAGATGGAGGGGGGGCGCTGGAGTATTCGCCCAGTAGTTGCCAACCCGGAGGCATTTGCTGAGGTCGCGCCAACTCCCATTCCTGCTACACCTGTGGTCACTGATCCGGACCCGATCGCCCCCCCCAACACTCCCCCTACGACTCCAACACCGATCGATCTCCCCAGCACTGGCTTGACCCCCAATGCTAGCCTCTTGGCCAGTCCCGTCACCAGCCCAACGGTCACCAGCAGCAGCCTCAACGGTGCCAGTGATCTGGCTCGTGTGAGTGAGTCGGCCAATGATGCAGTGCGACAGGTTCTGGCCGATCGGATTGCGGCTTTTAATGGGGTCGAAGGGGTTCAGCCTTCGGAGACTGCCATCAGCCCCCTCGGTAATCCTGGGGAAGCAGGGTCGCTGATTCCCATCCAAAGTTTTGGAGTAAGTCCCAATACCGTCGATTCCAATGCAGTCGATTCCAATACAGTAAATCCCACGGACGCAAGTCCCACCGCGATCGATCCAACGGGCGTAAGTCCCATGGCGATCGAGTCCACGGGCGTTGATCCCACGGGGGTAGACCTCACGGCCA
>JBMTWK010000111.1:0-8303 GCA_049452395.1 Prochlorothrix sp.
TGGATGAGGCGTTCCGCAAGCTTTTGTCCTAACCAACCCGTCACTTGCTATAGGGAGTATCCCACGTTAGCGATTTAACCGACTGGATAGGGGCAAACCCCCCGTGGTTGCCCTGGCTTTGGGCCGAAGCGGGGAGCCACGGGGGCACGACCCCTACCAAGATTTTTCTAAAGTGGGATGCACTCTATCAATATCCCCTAAGACTCTGTGTCCGCGTCTGTGTCCGCGTCTGTGTCTGTGGCGGGTAACTCCAAGGCTTGGGGAATCACGGTGAGGGTTTGGATTTGCTTGACCCTGCGAATTTTGAGCACCAGGGGCTGACCCACTACACTCGCCTCGACCTGGGCCTGTACCTCTGCCGTGGTGCGCACGGGCACCTGTCCCACTGCCTCAATCACATCCCCTGGTTGTAGCCCCGCCGCCTCTGCTGGGGATCCCCCCATGACCCGCACCACCAAAATGCCTTGGTCCTGGGTCACCCGCAAACTAAACTCAGACTCCTGCTGTAACTTGCGCTGTAGCTCCGGCGTAAGGTTGACCATCTGAATCCCCACAAAGGGATGCTCGACCCGGCCTTGGGTAAACAGTTGTTCCCCGATCGCCAGGGCTTTTTCGATCGGAATCGCAAAGCCCAACCCCTGGGCATCGGTGCGGATGGCGGTATTGAGGCCAATGACTTCGCCACGATCGTTAATGAGCGGTCCCCCGGAATTGCCGGGATTAATCGCCGCATCGGTTTGAATAAAGGTCACCCGCTTGTCCGGAACTCCCACTTGGGAGCTAGAGCGCCCGATCGCGCTGACAATCCCCGCCGTAATCGTGTTATCCAAACCCAGGGGGTTGCCAATGGCGATCGCCCACTGCCCTGGTTGGACCTCCGCCGATCGGCCCAAGGGCGGCGTGGCCCACTGCCCCGGTTCAATCTGCACCGCTGCTAAGTCCGTAATGGGGTCGATCCCGACGATCGATCCCGCCACCATTTGCCCATCGGACAGGGCCACCTCGACTCCATCGGCCCCTTCTACCACATGGGCATTGGTCAAAATGCGCCCCTCTGGCCCCAGCAGAAGGCCGGAACCACAGCCCCGCTCGATCGCTTTGGGGGTGGGTTGGGGGGGGCTAAACCAGTTGTGCAAGCCCGATCGGGGTTCTGCGGGGGCCAGTTGCACCGTATCAATGCGCACCACCGCCGCTTCCACTTGGGCAACGGCTTGGGCAATAAAGTTGGTGGCTGGGGCTTCGGCTTCGGCAGCAATCAGGGGCGCAGGCCCCGCCCACTGGTTTGCCGTTAGGGTCACATCAAACAGCGGTTCCCCCGAACCCTGAACCCCCGCCGACTGACGACCCCACCACACCCCCACACCCCCGCCCACAAGGCTGCCCACAATAAAAAGCGTTAATCCCCGGTAAGGCTTAGGTGGTGGTGTCATGAGCTGTCGAGCACTTCGGGGCGGACCACCCCGCTATTGAGATACCCCTCCATTGTAGGCTAGGGGTCTCACCCCTGACCAGGAGAGGTGGGACGGCCCTCACCCTCCCTCAGCCTTGCGCCAAGGGTGACCCCAGCGCAGCAGCAGGGAGTTGGTCACGACGGTGACCGAGCTAAAGGCCATAAAGGCACCGCTGACTCCAGGGCTAAGGGCAACGCCCCAGAGGGGCAAGAGGGCACCAGCGGCGATCGGGATGCCTAGGGTGTTGTAAGCAAAGGCCCAAAACAGATTTTGGCGAATTTTGGCTAAGGTTGCCTTGCCGAGGGTTAGGGCTTGGGGTACTTGACCGAGGCGATCGCCCATGAGGACAATTTGGGCCGTTTCTGCCGCCACTTCGGTCCCGCCCTGGAGGGCAATGCCAACATCGGCTTGGGCTAGGGCCGGAGCATCGTTAATGCCATCGCCTACCATAGCCACGCATTGACCTTGGCTTTGCAATTCGGCGATTACAGCGGCTTTTTGGGCTGGGAGCACTTCGGCATGGATTTGGGCGGGCCGTAAGCCCAGTTTTTGGCCAATGGCTTGGGCCGTGGCCGATCGATCGCCCGTCACCAAACGCAACTCCAGCCCCATCTGGCGCAACTGTTGCACGGTGTCTAGGGCATCGGCCCGCAGAGGATCCTGTACGGCAATTAATCCTAGGGTTTGGCTTTTCTGAGCAAGAAAGATTACCGTTTTCCCAGATTTAGCCAGTTCTTCGGCTTTTTGCACCAAATCCAGGGGAACCGTAGCCCCCCGCTGGGCTAACCAGGGTAAATTCCCCAACACCGTTGGCACCCCCTCTACGGTGGCAGCAATGCCAAATCCTGGCTCGGTGTGGAACTCAGTGGCGGAGAGGAGGGGGAGATTTGCGGCTTGGGCGGCGGCTTGGATGGCGTGGGCGAGGGGGTGACGGGTGCCGCGTTCGAGGCTGGCGGCGAGTTGCAGTAGGCGATCGGGGGTGAGGGAGTGGGGAGTGGGGGAGTCGATCGCGGCAGATTGAGCTGTAGCTGGTGCAGTGATAGGGTTCTCGATCGCAACCGGCTCGATCGTCCCAGAACTCAGCAGCAGATCCGTCACCTCCGGCTTCCCGGTCGTTAAGGTGCCAGTTTTGTCTAAAACTAAGGTTGTAAGCCGATCCAGTTGCTCCAGCACTTCGCCCCCCCGAATTAGTAGCCCTTGCTCGGCCCCAAGGCTCAATCCCACTAATAGTGCCGTTGGTGTTGCTAGCCCCAAGGCACAGGGACAGGCAATGACTAAGACCGCGATCGCGAGCTTTAGGCTCAAAAGCAAAGGGGAAGTGACCAAATCCGGGTTAGCTGCCGCCGTTACGCCCAAATTCAGGCCCAAATCTAGACCTGTGCTTAGATCTAGACCCATGTCCATGCCTATTGCTCCCATTTCCATCGCCATACTGCCATGGTCCATGCCCTGCAACCATGCTCCGTGCTGCGTCAACACCTCCGGCCACAGGCGCGTTCCCACTAGTCCCCAAAAGCCAAAGGCCACTGCCGCGATCGTCATGACCCCATAGGTGAAATATCCCGCCACGGTATCCGCGAGCCGCTGAATTGGCGCTTTACGGCCTTGGGCCGCCTCTACGAGCTGGATAATCTGGGCAAGGGTTGTCTCCTGGCCCACCTGGGTCGCTTCTAGGACCAAAACCCCCGACAGATTGAGCGTCCCCGCACTGACCATTTCCCCGCTCTGCTTCAAAACTGGCAGGGATTCCCCCGTTAGCATCGATTCATCTACGGTTCCCTGCCCTGCAATCACCTTGCCATCCACGGGGAACTTCTCACCGGGCAAAATCCGCAATAGTTCTCCCACCCGCAGCCGATCAGTCGCCACTTCCACCACCTTGGCATTGAGTAGCAATTCCGCCACCTTCGGGTCTAGAACATCCAAATTTTCAGGATTGCCCGTTACCAGCCGCGCCAAGGTCGGCTGAAGTCCTAGGAGCTTGCGCAAAGACGCACTAGCTCGGTGCCGCGCCCGCTGTTCCAAGGTCCGCCCCAGCAAAATAAAGCCCAGTAACATCACCGGCTCATCAAAAAAGCACTCCCAACCCAGGGCCGGAAAAACCAAGGCCACACAACTGGCTAAATAGGCACTCCATGCCCCCAAGGCCACCAAGGTGTTCATGGTGGGGATGCCGTGGCGCAGTCCCTGGAAGCCGTTGGTCCAAATGGGGCGGGCGGGAAAGGCGAGGGTGAGGGTGGCCAGTGCCCAATGGAGGCCGATCGCGTCAAAACCGGGCAGGGTAAAGCCAAAGGTGTGCTCTAGGTGGCCAATGCTGGACAGGGCCAAGAGGGCAGCGGCGATCGCCAAGTCGCGGCTTTGTTGCTGCAAGGCTGCGGCAGTGACTTCGCGGCTACTGAGGCGTTCTGGGGCACTGCGGGGCCGATCGCGGCGCTGGCTGGGAAACCCCACTGCCGTCAAGCTTTCGGCTAAGGTATCCCCATCGGTCTCACCGGGGGCATAGTCCACCGTCGCTACAGCGGTGACCAAATTTACCGACGCGCTCAGGACTCCGGGCTGCTGGGTCAGCCGCTTTTCCACGGCCCGCACACAGCCTGCACATTTCATGCCATCCACCTCTAGGGCGAGGGTTTGGGCGAGGGTTTGGGGTTGAGACTGAGGGGGTGGGGCGATCGGATCAGCGTGGGATTCGGGCTGGGGGGTGGGCTGGGGCAGCGGGGAGGAGACAAGGGGAGCCATGGGCAAGGGAAAGGTTTAACGGATGAACTGCAACGGGTAAGATGACCTCCAGTATAGTGCCCCTGCCTTAGGTAAAAATACTAAAGTCTAAAACAGTCTAAAACCACAGGATCGATCGCCCTGGGACGGGTCATGGGCGCGGAAATCACGCCTCTGCGGAAACCATGCCTCTGCGGAAACCACGCCTCTGCGAAAACCACGCCTCTACAGAGAGCCTGCCTAAGCTCAACTCTCGACCCTCAACCTTCAACCTTCAACCTTTCCCGTCTAAATCCTCAGCTTGCGTTAACCGGACTAGCCATGACCCTCCCCCCAATCCCCCACTTTCTGCTGACCAATGACGACGGTATCGATGCTCCCGGCCTTGCAACCCTAGGTCAGGTTTTAACCCAGGTTCTAACCCAGATTCAGCAAGGGGTGAATCAGACTGGCGATCGGACCGGGGATCAGGCGGTGGATCGGGCCGTCGATCGGGCTGTCGATCGCACCGTCGATCGCACATTGCCACCCGCTCCACCAGCTTGGACGATCGTGGCTCCCCAAGTGGAGCAGTCCGGCTGTGGCCACCAGGTCACGGTGCTGAATCCCCTGGCTGTGGAGACCCGATCGCCCCAGCACTACGCCGTTGCGGGCACCCCTGCCGACTGTGTGCGTCTTGCCTTGGCCCAGCTTTGCCCCGATCTTAGCCCTGCGACCACTTGGATTTTGTCGGGCATTAATTCGGGGGGGAATTTGGGCATTGATACCTATCTGTCGGGGACGGTGGGGGCGGTGCGGGAGGCTGCGGCCCATGGTTTCCCGGCGATCGCCCTTTCCCAGTACCGCAAGGGGCGAGTTCCCTTTGATTGGTCCCAAACGGCCCGCTTAGCCGCCAAGGTGCTGCCGGTGCTGTTGGCCCAACCCTTGCCGCCGAAGCAGTTTTGGAATGTGAATTTTCCCCACTGGTCAGCGGGCGATCGGGAGCCGGAGATTGTTTTTTGCCAACCCTCAACGGATCCCTTGCCCGTGGCCTATGAAGCAACCCCAGCGGGCTATCGCTATGTGGGCCGCTATGGCGATCGGCTCCAAGCTCCCGATACCGATGTTGCAGTCTGTTTTGGTGGCGATATCGCCGTGACTCAGCTTGCAGTGTAGGCAACCGATTACGGTAGGCTTTGATCAGTCCCTACGCAGCATCATCGCCGGAGCCGTCTTGATCAGCCGCTTCGGGGTTAATGCCAAAGAGGGGAATACCGTCGCCGAGGGAAATGACGGTGGGGAGTTCCAGTTCGCTTTCTGGCGCTGTGATGAGAGATTGGCCTAAAAGTTCGATTCCACCAGCGCTGACGGCATTCCCAATTTTAACGCCTGTAATTTTGCCATTTTCAACTTCTAGTAGAACGCCATCGACGGTAACGCCAAAGTTCACCAGAAATTCAAGGTTACCCAAGGTTTTGCTCTTGAGCTTCAGTTCAAGATTGGGGGCGTGTTCTGAGACCACTTCATGATTGACTAAGGGAATAGCAAAGGACTCACTGGGGTCAGCCTGGATTTCCTGATAGTATTCGCTCAGTTCCACGGATTTGCTCCAGGCAAAGGCCAATACATCCCCTACTACTTCAATTTCCTCTAGCAGTTCACTCAATTTCTCAATCACCATCTCCACTGCATAATCGGTTAGGTGACTGGGTAGGGCTGAGAAGTAGGGCGCAAGTTGTGCTTTGAGGGCTGCGCGACGCTCGGCCTGGGCTGCTTTCTTTGCGGCCTCAGCAGGGGTTTGAGCTTGGTTTCCCTCCTTTGTGCCTTCGCCTTCTTCTCCTTCGTCTTCCGAGCCAAAAAACTCAGAAACTCCGAAAATACTGCCCAAAGTTGTCACACCCTCAACTGTACTGGCTAAATCCCACTCTGGCTGGTTATCTAGGTCAATGGCGGGCATGGTCATCTCGGTGGCACCGCCCAGTTTGCGCACGGCAACTTCCATCGCACCGCTACTCATTTGGGAATCAACGGAGACATCGACTTGGGTGAGGTTTTGCAGTTGGTTCTCCCCTTGGCCTTCGCCTTCAAGGTTAGGGGTCTCTCCAGCACTGGTGTTACTGCTGGTTTGGGCTATGGTGCTAGTGCTGGCAGAAGGGGTGCCCAACAGCGACTGGGTGGCCTTGGAGAGGGTTGTGGCAAGGGTACTGACGGCACTGCTAGCAGCCCCCCTGGCAACAGCGGCTCCGGCGACGATCGCCCCAACTCCCACAGCGATAGGAATCCAAGGCACCGAGTTCCCCCCTCCTGCTTCCGCAGCACTGCCGCCACTGGCTGAGGCGATCGTCTCCCCAGACCCGCTACCTGTCCCGGCATCCGCACCCATCTCGGCACCAGATCCAGCACTAGACCCTGTACCTGTACCTGTACCCGCACTGGCTCCTGTACCCGCAGTTCCGGCACCATTGCTTGTTCCTGCTCCTGCCCCTGTCCCTGTCCCTATTCCTGTATTAGTCCCCGTTGTGGCTACCGTACTGGCCCCGCTTGTTGTTCCGATCGTTCCTGCGCGACGGGTACTAGTATTTGCACCGGTATTTGCACCGGTATTTGCTGCACTGGCGATCGCCGCTGCGGCTGTATTGGCTGCGTCTGAAGTGGTTGTGCGGCTGGAGGATGGGCTAGGAGCAGTCGGGCGGCTGAAAGCTGTGCTGTTTGCAGGATTAGCGGCTCTAGGGCTGGTATTTGTGGGACTGGTGGCGATCGTGTTAGTGGAGTTGGGGTCAGTGGAGTTGGAGTCAGTGGAGTTGGAGTCAGGTGTGGTGGAGGGATCCAGGGGGATATCAGAGGGACTAGACGGGCTAGAAGCACTGCTGTTGATATCCGAACGGGTCTCGTCTGGGCTTGTGCGCTCAGAACTAGGAGGGGCTGGACTGGAGTCTGGGTCTGAGTCACGGGAGTCTGGGGCGATCGCGATCGTCGCTGCGGGAGTGGTCGCTGCGGGAGTGGTCGTTGTACTGGTGTCGGCTGTACTGGTGTCGGCTGTACTGGTGTCGGCTGTGCTGCTATTGGCTGTGCTGCTATTGGCTGAATTTGCGGCTGTATTGGCTGAATTTGCAGTTGTCGTTGAGCCTGAACTTGAATCAGCAACTGGATCTGTCTCGATCGCCTCTTCATTAACTTGAGCCGTTGCATTTGCCGTTGTCGATGCCTCACTGGCCCCATCCGCCGTACTGGTCATATTGCTATCGGAAGCGCTGGCGGCTGTGCTCGTCGTAGCGCGATCGGTATCACTCGTCATACTCGCTGTGGCAGTCGCATTTGCTTCGGTGCTGGCTTCCCCATCCATATTTAGCACTCCACTGCCGTTTTCCCCGCCTTCTGTATCCACCGCTTCCTCATTCACCTGCGCATCCGCCGTTGTATCCGCCACACCACCGCCCTCAATGCTGAGCATCCCACTGCCCCCGCCGCTTCCACTGGCCACCGCCTCCTCATTCACCTGCGCATCTGCTCCCGCCACTGACACGTCTCCATAACCAACCACGACTAGAATCGTGTCGCGGAAGGCATCCGATAGGTACGACAGCGCATTGAAGTTGTCGATCGGCAGTAGCACTTGGCATTCTGTGGTGCAAAGGGGAAGATTCGAGAGAGAAAAGCCACTAGTCACCAGGCTAACGCCGGATTCCGTGAGAGGGCCAGGAATAACGCGGTTAGACTCCAAAAAGCCAAAGCCAGTGGAAAGCGCCGCAAGGGTACCATTGACGCTGGGGTTACTGGTGATAAAGGGCACACCCAACGCACCCCCACCGTGGCGAATTGTGATTGTACCGCCCCCCGTTCCGCCGACGGTGGAAATACTAGCTGAGAGGCCATTACGATCGATAAAGCTGCCCGTTGCCCGAAAAAACTGTCCTGCCGTGATATCAACGCTGCCCCCGGCCCCGGACGCACCCCCTTGGGCATTGATGCTCACCACTTGGACATCGCCGATCGGGTCCAAAGTCACATTACCGCCATTGCCGACGCTGCCGCTGCTGTCGATCGTCCCTGCGGTAATTGCTGTGCGGGCATTGTAAAAAATACTGCCGCCGGTACTGCTAGCTGTGGTGGCGTTGCCGGTGGTGATGGATCCGTTACGGCTGGTGAGATTGATGG
>JBMTWK010000112.1:0-8288 GCA_049452395.1 Prochlorothrix sp.
CAGTCTACTTGTTGTCAAGTACATTGGATACAAAATTAATGCGATACCCCTACTTGGCAATGTGATCATTCATGCCCACTTGGAGCACTTCCTCCCGATCGCTGGTCATTGCATTAGCTGTCATGGCAATAATCGGTAAATCGCGGTATTGCTCCTGCTGACGAATTTGCCGCGTTGCTTCATACCCATTCATCACCGGCATCTGACAATCCATCAGCACCCCATCAAAGGCCTCCCGACTCAACAGATCGATCGCCTCCTGGCCATGGTTCGCCACCTGCACCGTCAGCCCATTGCGCTGCAACAGTTCCACCACTAACTCCTGGTTAATTTCGCTATCTTCCACCAGCAACATATGGGCACCCCGCACCTTTGCGATCGCCGCATCCAGGGACTGATCTGGAGTCTCGCTCCGCCCCTGGGTCAGCCGTTCCCGTCCCATAGCCGTCATCACCGCATTGAGCAGCATCGAGGGCGTAACCGGCTTGGTCAACAGGCCCGCCAACTGGAGATCCTGCCCCTGTTGCATCACAGCTTCCCGGCCCCAGGCTGTTGCCATAATCACCCGTGGCGGCTTTTGTAACTGGGAACTTTGCTGGATCAGCCGAGTAACCTGCAAGCCATTGAGGTGGGGCATATACCAATCCATTAAAACCACATCGTAGGGGTCTGCCTGGGCCTCTGCCTCAATTAAGACTTGGAGCGCCTGCTGGCCATTCGTGGCCGTTTTGGCATTAAAACCAAAGCCCTCTAGAATTTTTGCAAAGATGCGGCGGGAAATGGCGTTATCATCCACCACCAGAATCTTGAGGGGGGCTGCGGGCATGGAGCCGATCGCCAATTTCGCCTCCGCTTGGCGCTGTTTGCGTAACTGAACCGTGAAAGAGAAGGTACTACCCTCACCGGGGCTACTGCTGACCCACATCTTCCCACCCATCAGTTCCGTCAGACAGCGAGAAATCGTCAGTCCTAAACCAGAACCACCGTATTTTCGGCTAATCGAGGAATCAGCCTGGGTAAAGCTCTCGAAAATAAACTGTTGCTGCTCCTGGGTCATGCCAATGCCCGTATCCCGCACGGAGAACTGAAGCACAACCTGCCGCACATCTTCCGACTCCACACGGCAAGAGACGACAATTTCCCCTTTTTCGGTGAACTTCACGGCATTATTGCAGAGATTAATCAAAATTTGCCCCAAACGCAGCGGATCACCCACTAGGGCATTGGGTAAGGTGGGGGGTAAGTCAAAGAGAAACTCTAGCTTTTTCTCCTCTGCCTTGAGGGCAATAATGCTAATGAGGTCATTAAAGATATCATCCAGCCAGAAGTTAGTGATTTCTAGATCCAGCTTCCCAGCTTCAATTTTGGAGAAATCGAGAATATCGTTGATGATTCCCAGGAGAGCTTGGGCCGATCGGTGGACTTTATCAATATAATTGCGTTCCTTAGCCGGTAAATGACTTTGCAGCGCTAAATAACTCATGCCGATGATGGCATTCATGGGGGTGCGGATTTCGTGGGACATATTGGCCAAAAAGTCTGATTTAGCCCGTGTTGCGGCCTCCGCCCGTTCTTTTTCGGCATTAAGCTGGGCTTCAACCCGCTTGCGCTCTGTAATATCAAAACGAATGGCTAAATACTGGGTAATCTGCCCCTGATCGTCCATAAAGGGCGTAATCACCGTATCCATCCAGTACAAATTTCCCAACTTGCCCTGATTGCAAACCTCTCCCCGCCAAATTTTGCCCTGGCTAATGGTTTGCCACATCTCTTGGAAAAATTCCGGGGAATGCTGGTCTGATTTAGTGATTCGGTGGTTTTTGCCCAGGAGTTCCCCTTGGCTATAGCCCGAAATCTCACAAAACCGATCGTTCACAAAGGTAATCACCCCCTCTGGATCGGTCATGGCCACGATCGCCGACTGATCGATCGCCGATCGAAAGGCCGACAACTCCCGCAGAGCCAACATCAGTTGCCGCTCTGTTTGCTTAAGGCTACTGATATCCACCACCACGGAAACACATTGCTCTTCCGTCTGGGTACTCACCAGGCCCGCCCCTAGCAAAATCGAGACCCGACTCCCATCCTGGCGGTAATACTCCTTTTCAATGGGCCGAATCATGCCATGTTCCCGCAATTCCGCCATGGCCCGATAATCCTGCTCTAAATACTCCCTTGGGGTCATATCCAGCCAGTTAATTCGCCCCTCCTCCAAATCCGTGCGGCTATAGCCCACCAACTCCAGCAGGCGATCGTTGGCATCAATGATCCGACCGGTCAAGTCGTTAAAGATCATGCCCACCACATTGGAGGAGAAAACGCGGCGAAATCGGGTTTCGCTGGCCTGGAGCGCCTCTAGGGCTTCCTGACGAGCGGTCACGTCGGTATTGGTGCCAATCATGCGTAGGGGGTTCCCCTGATCGTCTCGTTGCACCATGGCACTGGCCTCAATCCACCGCACCGATCGATCGGAATGAATAATCCGAAACAGGAGCTTAAAGTCTCCCCCTCCCTCCAAAGCCGAAATGAGGGCTGAAACCGCATACTCTCGGTCCTCAGGATGCAAACTATGCTGCCATGCCTCCACTGCACCGCTGAAATCTTCTTTTTTCAGACCGTAGAGGCGATACATGCAGTCATCCCAGTCCAAGATATCATTGACCACATCCCAATCCCAGATCCCCAGGTTGGCCGAGGCCGTAGCCAGTTGGAACCGGTAGGTTAACTGTTCGAGTTGGGCTTCGTATTCCTTATATTCCGTAATATTTTGGACAATACCCTCAATGGCAATCAGTTCCCCCGCCCCATCCCACACCGCATGGTGAGAGAGGCGTAGAATGCGAATTTGGTCAGGACTCACCTGAAATTTCAGCAAGTACTGCTGGGAGGTGAGCCGCTGTTCAATTAAGATCTTTAAATTTTCTTGGTGCAGCGCAGCAGACTCCGGCAACCAGGAAATCGCCGTTAACCAAGACTGACCGAGAATATCCTCCCGGTTCTGGCCAAAAACATTTTCAAAACCATTGCTGACATAGGTGAGAATCCCGGCTGGGGTATGGCTAAAGACCACAAACCGATCGCCAATATCTTCCACAAGGCGGTGAAATTTGCTCTGACTCTCCTGAAGCGCCTGCTCTGCTTGCCAACGCTGGGCAAAACTGCACAAAACTGCCTGGGTAACGGTTTTTTCGTCTAAACTCTCGCAGTCTACAAACTCTGAAAACTCTGCATCTGCATCCGTTGGCTTGCCCGTGATGATCCCCGATCGCTCAATCAGTTGCTCCAACTGAGCCGCCACTGCCTCCACTGCCCTGAGCCGATCGTAGGATAAAACCCCCGTGAGGGTTTGGTGGGCATCCACTAGGGGCAAGTGGGTAATCCCCCGATCGCGGAAAAACGCCAGGGCTAGATCGACGGTGCCCAAGGTTGTGCCTAGCTCTGCCTCCGGCAAGGTCACAGGCCGCTGCTCCAACACCTCCGCAACGGTCACCCGATCGATCGCACAGCCCTGGACCACCAACCGCAAAAGCGCCCGATCGCTCAGCAGCCCCATCACCTGCCCCCGATCGTCCACCACCACACAATATCCACAGGCATCGGCCCCCATAGCCTCGGCTTTGGCCCCTTCGGCCTCTGTCCCATCCCGCCGATCCCTCCCCCCTGGCCCCCCCGCCACCACCGCCATCGCCTCCAGCACCGTCACCCCACCCGTCACCACCGCCGGATCACGAACGATCGCACCTTTCAGATTGTCAACAACGATAGCCATCGTTCCGCCTATCCTGGAATAATTGTACTGATGTATTTTTGGATTTTTGGACAAGCCTACCTGAAAGGCTAGGCTTAGAGCGGGTTTAACAAGTTCTTTGGCACCCTTGTACGGTAAAGCTTAGGACAGCGCTTGGAGTCGGCCCAGGGGGACAGCTCTGCAACCCCGGCCTTGGCTGCAACCCCGGCCTTGGAAAGAGTCTAACGAACTTCTAGAGCAGTTGCGGAGAGAGCTTGTGTATTGCTACTGATCCCTTCAGCATTATTGCTGCCTACGTGTCAGACCGAACCAGAACGGTGCTTATCCTTTTATTCTACAGAAATTCTTTTTATCCTCAAGACAGGGCAAAAGCGGCGAGTAGTACGACCCGTAGCCCGTTCAACCCGCAGACCGTCCCACAAAAGACTCACAATGACTTCTCAAGAGCCAAAGGTCTTGATACAGTATCGAAACTGTCTTCAAAAGCTAACCATAATCTTTATCGATCATCCCCCTCGATCGCCCAGTAGAAGTTATCTCTGTATAAATTACTACCAAATCAGATGATTAGTTCGATCTGATGGCTGACGGGTGAGCGCGATCGGTTCCCTCGCAAAGTTCCTTGGAACTGCGTTTAAACCGTCCCCCATAACAATACGTTCCCTCGTAATACGTTCCCTCGTAAGCGGAGAGTGCTACCCCATGTCCTTACATGCCGAACTGTTGGCACAGCTACAGCAGCGGGTTGATGGCTTGATTTATCAGAGTGAGATGGATGCCCGATACCGCCCCTTTTCTTGGCGGGTGGATGGTGAACTCACCCCAGAGGTGGTGCTGCGGAAGCTCAACCTCTCGCCGCGCATCCCCATTCACTCCCTTGAGCTAGAGATCTTTTTCAACAACGTGGTCCGTCCCCCGTCCCCTTGCCAAGACACTGATCACACCCCCCCCGTCCACCAACACAGCCGCACTGCCCTGGATGCGATCGATATCGACCCCAGCCAACAGGTCCACCAAGGCGAGGCATTAATTTCTTGGCTCCAGGAAAATTTACGGCATCTCCAGGCGTTCCAGGTGGGCCAAGTGGACATGGAGGTGGTGGTAGTGGGGCAGGTCGCCCCCGATCGCTGGCTGGGTCTTCAGATTCAAGTCGTGGAAGCATGAGCAGAAAGGATGTAGCTGAACAGTCGCACATCACATCCTGTAGGGGTCGTGCCCCCGTGCCGACCCTTGAGCATCGCATCCTGTAGGGGTCGTGCCCCCGTGCCGACCCTTGAGCATCACATCCCGTAGGAGTCGTGCCCCCCATGCCGACCCTTGAGCATCACATCCCGTAGGAGTCGTGCCCCCGTGCCGACCCTTGAGCATCGCATCCCGTAGGGGTCGTGCCCCCCATGCCGACCCTTGATTTTCCAGGATGACTTAAGGTAACCAGGGAAATTGGCGAAAATCTGGCTTGCGTTTTTCCAGAAACGCCCGTTTCCCTTCGCTCCCCTCCTCCGTCATGTAATACAAAAACGTCGCATTACCGGCTAGCTCCTGAATGCCAGCCTGACCATCACAGTCGGCATTAAAAGCAGACTTAAGGCAGCGGATCGCGATCGGGCTTTTATCCAGAATTTCCGTCGCCCATTGGATCCCCTCCGCCTCCAACTGCTCCACCGGCACCACCGTATTCACCAAGCCCATCTCCAGCGCTTCCTGAGCCGTATATTGGCGACACAAGTACCAAATCTCACGGGCCTTTTTCTGGCCCACCATCCGCGCCAGGTAACCAGACCCAAAGCCCCCGTCAAAGCTGCCAACCTTGGGGCCAGTCTGGCCAAAAATGGCGTTATCTGCCGCGATCGTCAGGTCACAGACCACATGGAGCACATGCCCCCCCCCGATCGCATACCCCGCCACCAGGGCAATCACCACTTTGGGCATCGATCGGATCAGCCGCTGAAGATCCAACACATTGAGCCGGGGCACCCCATCCTCCCCCACATAGCCCCCCTCACCGCGCACACTCTGATCCCCCCCCGCACAGAACGCATACTTCCCATCGGTATGGGGTCCAGCCCCCGTCAGCAACACCACCCCAATCCGGGAATCCTCGCGGGCATTGCTAAAGGCATCGTACAGTTCAAACACGGTCTTGGGCCGGAACGCATTCCGTTTGTGGGGCCGGTTGATCGTAATCTTGGCAATGCCCGTGTCAGCCTTGTGGTACAGGATGTCTTCGTAGGTTTTGGCGGTGTGCCAGGTGATGCTCATAGGGGAGATATGAAGAAGTAAAGGTTGGGTCTAGACCGGATCCTATTTTGCCTGATGATGGCCCCCCCCGCTTACCAAGGCTGTCCCCAGGGGAGCATCCCACTTTGGAAGAACCTGGGTAGGGGTCGTGCCCCCGTGGCTCCCCGCTTCGGCCCCAAACCAGGGCAACCACGGGGGTTTTGCCCCTACCAGTTCGGTTAAATCGCTAAAGTTGGGATGGACCTGTCCCCAGACCCTCTAGGGAGATTGAGGGTGAGGAGCTTGGGACAAGGCGTATATTGCGTTCTTGGAGCGTTCTTGGCGAGTTTTGGGAGATCCAAACTGCTCTCCCCCCGGCCCCTTTCCCAAGGCGGCAGAGAGGCGCACAGGATTGTTGTGTGTCTAAATATGTACAGGCTGTGTCATAGGGGAACGAAGTTCGCTATGGTATATGCTGATGAAAATGGAGGCAGAGATATCCAGAATGTCAGCAGCCGCAGCCGTTACAGACGCTACGTTTAAACAGGAAGTTCTAGAATCCGATCTTCCAGTCTTGGTTGATTTTTGGGCACCTTGGTGTGGCCCCTGTCGGATGGTAGCCCCTGTGGTTGATGAAATTGCAGGTCAATACGATGGCAAGGTGAAAGTCGTTAAGGTCAATACCGACGAGAACCCCACCGTGGCAAGCCAATACGGGATCCGTAGCATTCCCACGCTCATGATCTTTAAGGGTGGGCAGCGAGTCGATATGGTCGTTGGTGCCGTGCCAAAAACGACCCTAGCCGACACCTTAGAACAGTATTTAGGCGACGACTAGCGGTAACAACTAGTCGTTGGGAGACCCGCACCCGATCGAAAGATGCAACCCATCCTCAAACCCTACTTCCCTAGACCTCGCTCCCTAGACCCCCTTTCCCTTAGGCGCTTCCACATCTTCCGCACCCAGGGAAGGGTTTAGGGTAAAGCCACGGTAAAGCTACGGCGAGGCCGATGGGTTTGTCTCCCTGACTTAAGTTTTTGCTGGCCCTTGTGTGGAATATACACCCTGGGATCTTGCCCATAACAATGAGCCTTGTGCAGGTTATGGAGGGAGTGCTGATGTGGCATTTCCTCCCGACCCGTAGAAGGCTTTTTCCATGGCTTTGGTTCTATGGCTTTGGATCGATATTTTGGATCGATATTTTGGATCACCATCCTGTAAGGATTCCCCATGACTCAAGCACAATCCGCTGCTCCTCGATCGCAAAGCCTTGTACCGACGCTGCTGGGAGTTGGCTGGATTTTGCTGGCCATTACGGCAGTGGATCTGGCGACCCTCTTTGTTACGCCCCAATGGGATAGCACCGAGTGGCGTTTAGGGCTAATGTCCCAAATTATCGATCGGGGCATCATTCCCTTCATCGGCTTTGCGTTGCTCTGTTTGGGCTGCTGGGTCAGCATCTACCAGCGCCAACCCTTGGCCCAGCGATCGCTGGTGATCCGCACAGTTGTGACCCTTTCCCTAGTCTTGGCCTTGGTGTACTTGGTCATTGCCCCCTTCTACTTCAGCGAAAACCGCGTCGCCAGTGCCCAAGCGACCCAAGCCCTCACCGAGCAAACCCGTCAGGCCGAACTTCAGCTTGACAATCGGCTCAGACAGGAGCTAGGGGTGATCAGTAACCTCATGAACAACGAAGATCAGCTCCAGCAAGGAGTCCAGGGCCAGTCTTTAACAACGGCCCAGCAGGCGCAGATCGACAACATCATGACGCAGCTCAAGCAATTTAAGGATGATCCGAAGGCCCTCCAAACGCGCACCACGGAGACCCGTGACCAGGTTCTGTCCCAAATCCGCGAACAAAGCGAACAGGCCCAACGGCAAACTCGCCAACGCTTTATCCGGGATGCCTTCCGGCTGTCCTTGGGGAGTTTCTTTCTGGCTGTGGCCTACCTTGCGCTGGCGATCGTGGGCCTACAGCAAGCCTAGTCTTCTCGCAGCAGAACATTCGGGAGCCTCCAAATTTGGTGGATTAACCGATGGCGAATAAGCCCATTCGGTAGGGGCAATCCCCCCGTGGTTGCCCCGAATTCGTGGCCCCAAGAAGAGAACCGCAGAACCGCGACCCCGACAGCAATTCTGCCCAACTGGGATCCTCCCCCAAGAGGGTCTGCCCAAGAGATGCTCCCAACACAAGAAGCTCCCTAAAATTCCCCCCCTGGAAAACCCCTTCGCCACTTTTCCTGAATCCCTGCCTTGCAGCTTGCCACTCCGCAAGCCCTCACCCCCCGTCGCCCCTTCACCCCCTGCCCCCCTTCAACCCCC
>JBMTWK010000113.1:0-8287 GCA_049452395.1 Prochlorothrix sp.
CAACCCACACTGAATGCACTTTGGCAACTGCATTTCAGATGCGCTTACCCTGCTTTCTCATTTGCTATAAACAAGCTGGTCATGATCAGTATCCCTCTTCTCCAGTTCCCCTGACAGCCCTTTCTTCTGGGGAACAGCATCAGCTTGTGCTATTTTACGAGCTTCTCTTCGTCATTGAGCCGGGATCTCTGGTTCTGATTGATGAGCCAGAGATTTCCTTACATTTAAGCTGGCAAGTTGACTTTTTAGAGGATTTGCAAGAGATCTCACGTCTTGCTGACTTAGACTTTTTGATTGCAACCCATGCCCCGTCCATCATCGAAGACCGCTGGGATTTGGTCGTAGAGCTAGAGGGGTAAAGTATGAGAGAGTATATTGACCAAAACTGGACGAAAAATGCTGCTCGGCTGACCCAGCAAGCGAGAATTCTGGTGCTTGTGGAAGGCGAGAGTGATAAAAAGCTCTATAAACATCTCCTTGGCTTTTTAGAAGGGTGCTATGTCCAAACCATTACAGAAGCAACAAAGAATGAGCAGTCTGTCAGCGGTGGAAAGAAGCAGGCTGTCATTGCTTTCCTGAGAGATCTGTCACCAGAGACGCACAGCCTAGATATTATTGCCATTATTGATGCTGACTTTGACCATCTCGATCCTGATCATGCTGCCCAACTGCCCAACCTGTTTCGGACTGATACCCACGATCTGGAAACACTGATTCTTAAATCACTGGCTCTTGACAAGATCTTAAATGAATTTGGCTCAGAGGAAAAGTTAGAAGAGCATAAAGGTGATTTTCGAGAGGTTTTACTGAGATTGGGTAAGCCTTTAGGTTATTTACTCTGGATTTCTTTACGGGAAGATTTGGGATTAAGTTTTGAGGGGTTGGAGTTTGGAAAATTTATTGACGATCGTAAGCTCACCCTTAACGAGGCAGACATGGTGAAAACCGTCAAAAATAAGTCTTCTCCCCAAGCCAAGGCGAAAATACCCGATCTCAGCCAGTTACAGGACAAAATCCAAGCCTATAATCAAGACCACTACGATCCTTGGCAAGTGTGCTGTGGGCATCATTTGGTGGAAATTTTGGCTTTGGCTTTGCAAAAAGCGATCGGAACCCACAACGCGAAGGCTGTAGATCCCGAAACCGTCCTCGATCGGGCATTACGCCTCGCTTATGAAAGCGCCTACTTTAGGGAAAGCAAACTTTATAGCGCCCTGCAAGCTTGGCATCAGCGGTCAAAACTTCCCCAGTTCTGAATGAAAGTAAAAAAGCACTTATAGGAGAACTAAGCCATTACAGGAGCGTAAACAGCTCTCAAGCTGCCTTAAACCCAAAATTAGGGCAACTCTGGCAGATTCCCGCCGCAGCCGTTGCCCCAACCTTGGCCTTAGGTTTAGCTGGCTTTGACCAAGACTCCCGGTTCCTTTTGGATGGGTAGGACATCTAGGACATCTAATTTGGCGCAAAACTCCAAATCTTCCGTATTTCCCAGCCGTAGTAGGCGCTGGCCGTGGCTGGCATGGTGCAATAGCTCCACCAGTCGATCGTGCCAATGCTCAAACAGCGCTGTCGCCGCCACTAGCTCATCATTGCCCGCCAGTTCCTTGAGGGAAATTTGGCTCTGATCGCTGAGGGCACTGGCGATCGCCCCCGCACAGACCGTATCTTCCAGGGAAAAACTCCCTTCCCAGCCCGATCCCACCAGCCAAACCGTTTCGGGTTGCTGTTCCTGAAGGAAAGAGACCACCCGCTGGCGATTGACCAGGGCAGCGGTGATGACCGTGGGAGCCAGGGAAACCCGCTGGAGGGCACGGGTACCGTTGGTGGTGCTCATAAACATGCGTCTCCCCTGAAACAGGTCGGGGGTGCAGTCGAGGGGGGAGTTGCCTAAATCGTAGCCCTCAACTTTCTGTCCGCCCCTTTCCCCGGCCCGGAGCCGTTTGTCTTCAGGCCACTGCTCACTCGCCGCCATCAACGTCTGGAGATCACTAAAGGCTTGGACAGCTTCAGCTCCCGCCTGGAAGGCGCTGGCGATCGTGGTGGTCGCCCGCAGCACGTCAATCACAATGGCACAGGTGGGTTGCGAGTCAGTGGGGGTTAATTCAGGGGTATGAAACAAAGATAATTTCACAGGTCACAGCGCCTAAGTAAGGTGAATCAAAGGTGAATTAAAGATGAATCAAAGGTGAAGCAGTAGGCTTG
Source organism: Prochlorothrix sp. (assembly GCA_049452395.1). GTDB lineage: Bacteria > Cyanobacteriota > Cyanobacteriia > Prochlorotrichales > Prochlorotrichaceae > Prochlorothrix. The sequence goes on from JBMTWK010000113.1 coordinate 2,203, forward strand.
GAGGCTAAGGTTTAACCGATCGGAGGCAGGGGAAAATAGACCCAAAAACGGAGCAATGGGACCCAGTGCCTGTCGGTTTTCGCAACTTTTCCATTCTATAGCGCTTTGTCTGCCCCTCTAGGAACCTGTTGAAGCGATCGTTAATGGTAGGGATTGGTGGCGGCCTCGGCGGCAGGGGCGGCTGGGACGGGGAGCTTAATCCGAAACTCGGTGCCGTGGCCCGATCGGGATTGGCAGGTTAACTCGCCGTGGTGGCGCTCAACCACAATTTGGTAACTGATCGACAGGCCCAAACCCGTCCCGCGTCCAGGGGCTTTGGTGGTGTAGAAGGGGTTAAAGATATAGGGCTGAATCGTGGCGGCAATCCCCACTCCGTTGTCGGCGACCGCGATCAAGATATGGGCCTCGTGGCCTTGGGCTTGTTCGTCGGGGCTGGGCCTGTGGTAGCGCGTGGTCAAGCGCAGGGTGGGACTGGCGGAATCTGTATCGTTGTTGTTTTGGAACCGCCCTTGATCGATCGCGTCTTCCAAGGCATCAATGCCGTTGTTGATCAAGTTCAGAAAAACTTGGTTGAGTTGGGCCGCGTAGCAGTCCAGGGGGGGCAGTTCTTGGTAGTCCCGAATGATGCGAATTTGGGGCCGATCGAAGACGGGTTTAAGGCGATGGTTCAGCACGGCCAAGGTGCTTTCCAGACCTTCATGGAGATCAACGCGGTGCTTGGCCGATCGATCGAGGCGAGAAAAGGTTTGCAGCGAGTTAACCAGTTCCCGAATGCGATCGGCCCCGGCCTTCATCGACACCAGGGTTTTGGGGAGATCTTCCAAAATAAAGTCCAGTTCCACCTCGTCCAAGCGCTCCTGAAGGGCAGGGGAAGGGTTGGGCAGTTCTTGGTGGTAGAGTTGGAGCAAATCGAGGAGATCGAGGGTGTAGGTGCTAACGTAGGAGAGATTACCGTAGATAAAGTTGACTGGATTATTGATTTCATGGGCAATTCCCGCCACCAACTGCCCTAAACTGGCCATTTTCTCACTTTGGATTAAGTGCATCTGGGTTTGTTGCAGTTGTTGGAATGCCTGGGTGATTTCAGCCGTTTGGCGACGGGTTTGCTCTAGAAGCTCTGCCTGCTGTAAAGCAATGCCCAACTGTGCCGTAATTTGGCTTAAAAAGTCCGCATCCAGCCGTTGCCACGATCGCGGCAAGGTGTGCTGACAGGCAATCAACAGCCCCCAGAGGCGATCCATCTGGAAAATCGGCGCGATCGCTCCGGCTCGGCCCTCAAGCGTCCGTATCCAACCCCACAAGACCTGATCCTGCTGGAGTCTACGGGCTTGTGCCCCCTGCTGCGCTGCATCCGCGACCCGATCGCCCTGCGGCTGACCTGGTTCTTGGTCTAGCTCCTGCACTTTGTCCTGCAAGGTCTGATCTAAGGGATGCTGTAAGGGATCCTGTCGCTGATCTTGTAATTGATCCTGTAGTTTAGCCTCTAGCGCTCCCCACTGCTGACCCTGTAGGGTTTGACGCAGCTTTTCCTGTAAATTTATCGGTAGGCTAGCAGGGGGGCTAGCTTGCGCGTTTTTATGGCCTGAGTCTAAGCGGCCTGAGTCTAAGCGGCCTGGGTCTGGGTGTGCCGGTTGGGGGAAGTCCTGTGGGGAGTGCTGATGCAGGTCTGGCGCTGGGTTGGCCGCTGGATTAGCTTCTAGATCCCCATCTTGGCGAGAATCCCCAGGGGGGTTAGTAAGGTGACGATTGGGGAAGATATTGTACAAATCATCAACGCACCAGGTTTTATGGTCCTGAAACAAGCTGTCACGGCAATCTTCGGGGATTGGCAACACAATCGGACGGGGGGAGTCGTTGGATGTAGGCAGGACTGAGGACCAATCCCGACCCACGGATTCCGCCACAAACTTTCCCCCCCAGTGCTGATCAAACTGATAGACCAAGACCCGATCGACTTGGAGCAACTGACGGGTTTCCTGGGTTGTAGTCTGGAAAATCACGTCAATATCGAGGGATTGGCGAATTTTATGGATCGTGTTCGCCAGGGTGCGCTGTCGCTCAGCGGTTCGCTTTTGCTTGAGGATATGGGCCAGTTGGGTGCGCTGCTTTTTGAGGTGCTCTAGATAGGCGTTGTGTTGAATGGCAACGCCCAAATGCTGAGCAATTTGGTCTAAGAACTCAATATCAACCCCTTGCCAGGAGTGGGTCTGGGTACAATGGTGAACGACGAGCCATCCCCAGCTATTTTGGCCCTTTAGCAGGGGAATATGCACAGCGGACTGGACCTGAAGCTGCTTAAAGAGAGCACGGTAGAAGTCACTGTAGCGACTGGACTCAAAGGACTCGGCGACCTGAATGTGGGCCTTTTCGGCATCTTGGCTAAGCTGTTGGTACCACTGGCGCACCGCAGCCTGCACCGTTTCTGTGGGCTGGCAGAGGGAGGCCCAGGGCGCAATCACTGCCTCCGCCACGATGTCGCCCGGATCCTGCCGCCCCTCCGCGAGGCGCACGATCGCCACCCGATCGACCTCCAAAATTTGGCGTACTTCCGCCACGGTGGTTTGTAAAATGGTTGTGAGGTCCAGGGACTCCCGAATGCGGGTAATCACCCCCACTAGGGCGCGATTTCGATCCGCAAAAGGGCGGCAAATTAAAGCCAAATCATTCAGTTCCTGCACCATGGGCATTATGTTCTGGGAAGTCCTGCGGGCGGGCAAACAAAAAAACGATCGATCGGGGAGAGCAGAGGGTTAAGGCAATCTCCGTATCCCAAGACACACCCACGCTGAAATTTTCATCAAATTTTCGGGTGATCGGTATAAACCCGCCAACCTTCTTCACATAGCTTTAGACTTCTTTACATCGCCTCTGCCGAGGACCGCCCACCCTAGCCCTGGGTGTAGGCCACTAACTGGCCCAAACGCTGCTGGAGGGTGAGCCAACCGAGGCGATCGGTCGCGGAGATAAACACTGCCTGGGGATACTGTGCCTGGGCGCGGGCCAAGGCTTCGCTGGGGACAACATCGACTTTATTGAACACCAATAACATTGGCCCTAGGGGCAGCGGCATATCCGCCAAAATGGCATTTACAGACGCAATCTGGGCCTCCCAGGCCGAATGGGACAGATCCACCACATGCAGCAGGGCATCGGCTTCGGTAACCTCCTCCAAAGTGGCCCGGAAGGCATCCACTAGGGCCGGGGGCAAGCCATGGATAAAGCCCACGGTATCGGTTACTAGCAACGCTTGGCCCTGGTTCTCCCATCCTAGCTCGTATGTTTCTTCACTCTCAGTGGAAGACGGTGGGGAGGGAGGGGTTTCACCGGGGAGTGCGGACACTGAGGGGTACAGTTGCTCGATCGGCGGCAGGACTAAACGGCGCGTCGTCGGGTCCAACGTCGCAAAAAGCTGATCCGCCGCATAGACCTGGGCCGCAGTCAAACTATTCAACAGCGTAGACTTGCCCGCATTGGTATAGCCCACTAGGGCCACGGTGGGAACCTGTTGGTGTTGGCGCTGTTGGCGCATTCGGGCGCGATGGGCCTGAAGCTCGTTGACATCTCGCTGCAAACGGCTAATGCGCTGCTGAATGGTCCGCCGCTCTGTCTCTAGCTTGGTTTCCCCCGGTCCCCGTGTCCCAATGCCACCCCCCAAGCGGGACATCGCCTGTCCCCGTCCCGTCAAGCGCGGCAGAGCATACTCTAACTGGGCCAGTTCTACCTGTAACTTTCCGGCGCGGGTTTGGGCACGTTGGGCAAAAATATCCAAAATCACCTGGGTACGATCGACCACCCGCAAGCCCATCCGCCGCTCTAAGTTACGCCCTTGGGCGGGGGACAAGTCCCGATCGAAGACAATCAAGTTGGCCCCCAAGGTCTGGGCCGACAGGGCGACTTCCTCCACCTTGCCATCGCCGATCACGGTTTGGGGATGGGGCCGATCGCGCCGCTGCCGCAACACCTCCAACACTTCACCCCCCGCTGACTCCACAAGGCGCTCTACCTCTGCCAGTCCCTGCTCAAAGGCCCGATCGCGCCAGTCCTTGGTCTCTAAACCGACGATAATGACCCGATCGTGGCTGAAATCCACCGCCTGAGCGCCGGTTTCCCGCCGGAACTCCGCTTCTAGCCCTTCTACTAAATCGAGAAAGTCTTGCTCGGCGATCGCCTCTAGGTCCAGCGGTTCCCACACCCGCCAGGGATCGGCCCCCTGGGACTGCTCCACCTGGGGCAAGAGATGGGCCACATAGCCATGGCGCACATAGCCCGCTGCCGTCCCGCCCCGCCGCGTAAAGCCCTGCCCCGAAAGACCCACAGAAACCAGCGCATCTAGGCGCTGAAGGGCCATAGCCGTCAGTGTATCCTTGCCAGGAGCATTGGCCTTGAGATCGGTGGTAATGCAGCGGATGCCACAGAGGCGCTCGGCCCCATAGCGGGGCAGTTCCAGGGGCGAAAACTGGGTTTGGCGAGGGGTGCCAACGCCAACCCGCAGCACTTGACCGCGACGGTTGAGGTAAACCGAGACGGGTTGCTTAATTTCGGTGCTGATGGCGGCGAGGCGCTGGGCAAAGTCCGACGTGGTGAGGCGATCGCCGGGGAGCCGCTGGTGATAGAGCCGCTGGAGTTGCTTGAGTTGGTTGGGTTTAAGGCCGGTTAGTTTGCCGTAGATAGTCTCGATCGGTCTAGCTCCTTATGGTTCGCAATGGTGAGAAATTTTAGGGATGATGGGGCTACAGATTTGGGATTCTGCATTGAGCACGAAAACCGCGCCCCTACTGTGGGTTTACGGGATATTTGACCGTAGAGCTTGGGTTCTCCAACCCCAGAGCCGCGTTTTCCAACCCAGAGCATTGGGGCGAAGACCGCGCCCCTACCCTAGGTTTAGGGGATATTTGACCGTAGGGGTTGGGTTTCCCAACCTAGGGCAACGTTTCCCAACCCAGAGCCGTGTTTTCCAACCCAGGGCCGGGAAATTGCGGTTAGGGGTCTGTTCCTTGCGGTTGACCCACAAACCAATCAATCAGCCGCCGCGCAATGCTGGGTCGGGGGGGAAGCTGAGGTAAATTATCCCGGTGAAACCAGGCCGCATCCATCAATTCTTCAGGATCTATTTGGATCTCGCCCCCCGCATACTCCGCCACAAACCCCAACATCAAGGCATTGGGAAAGGGCCACGGCTGGGAGCCAAAATAGCGCAGATTTTGGACCTGTAAGCTGACCTCTTCCTGTACCTCCCGCACAACGGTTTGCTCTAACGTTTCCCCCGCTTCCACAAATCCCGCCAACACACTATACATCTGCCCCGGAAAGCGCGGCGCACGGGCCAGCAGCACCTCTTCCCCACGGTAGACTAGGGTAATCATAGCGGGAGCAATGCGGGAATAGAAGCGTAGACCACAATCTTTACAGATTTTGGCCCGCTCCTGGGCTAATTGGCTCGTCTTTTGGCCGCAACTTCCACAAAACTGATGATCCCGATCCCAGTCCAACAATCGCGCTGCCTGTCCCCCCAAACTAAAGCCCACCTCCCCCAGCCGATCGTACCCCTGCCGTAAGGGTCGCCACTCCCACCCCGTCGGAGCCGCTGTTTCTGCCGCTACTTCCGCACTATAACAGGCTTTTCCCTGCCAATAGCCCATAAATTGCACCCGCTGCGGCTTAAGTTGTAGCTTTTCCAAGTTTAAAGCCAAGGGAATCGGTAAATCGGGGGGAGTGCTAGGGGAGGGGGAGTGCTGAATGAGGAGGGAGCGTTGGTTGAGGATCGATCGGTAGTGGTGCAGGGGTTGGGGTCCAGCCCCAAGGAAAACAAACCAATAGGCAGGAGTGGGGTCGATCGGGGCTGCTAAACTCGGCTCTAGGTGCTGGGAGCAGTCGAGGTCCGGATCGAGGGGGAAAGCAGGGTAAACCATAGCGACGGGTGAGGTTAGGGAAGGGCGGGAGAACTGGGGCAGTAGTAGAGCCGAGACCAATAGCCTAGGGCTTCAGGGTGGCGATCGGTGTTGTATTCACAGCCAAAGGGCGCTACTTCCTGGGGAGCGGCGGAAAAATTCACCACCCACAGCGAAAGCGGGCGGGGAGCCGTTTG
>JBMTWK010000114.1:0-8270 GCA_049452395.1 Prochlorothrix sp.
ATCGCCCCCCCCACATTGCTCGCCAAACTCCCAGCCCCGCAGTCCGCAGCCAAAGGCTCATGGTAAAGTGAATGCATCGGGGTTGTCCTGAATCTGACTTGGGTTACCGTCCACCTCCCTTTGCTTGACCTTGCGCTATGACTGCCATTTACCCCGGTAGCTTTGATCCCATCACCCTAGGGCATCTCGATATTGTGGAACGGGGCTGCCAACTGTTTGATCATGTGATTGTGGCCGTGTTGCGGAACCCCAACAAAACGCCCCTGTTTACGATGGAGCAGCGGCTCAGTCAGATCCAGCGGGCGATCGCCCACCTCCCCAACGCCAGCGTAGACAGTTTCCATGGCCTCACGGTGAATTACGCCCAAATGCAGCAGGCCAAGGTGATTTTGCGGGGGCTGCGGGTTCTGTCCGACTTTGAGATGGAACTGCAAATGGCCCACACCAACAAAACCCTGGCCAGCGCCCTAGAAACCGTGTTTTTGGCCACCTCCAATGAATATAGTTTTTTAAGTAGCAGTGTGGTCAAAGAGATCGCCCGCTTTGGCGGCTCCGTGGATCACCTGGTTCCTGCCCATGTTGCCTTGGAAATCTATCAGCAATGTTGCGCCAAGACCCCCCCAGACTTGACCTCGCCTACCGAGACGGTTCCACCGAAGCCGATGGAGCCAGCCCCCTCGCCGGAGACAGCAACATAGATATTCAGCAGGAACTCAACACCCTGGAGGAAATCATTCTCGATAGCCCTCGGATTCCCTTGACCGGGAAGACCCTGGTGGACGAGGAGGAGCTATTGGACCAACTGGATGCGATTCGGATTAACCTGCCGACCGCCTTCCAGCAAGCCCAGGAAATTATTCGCCAAAAACAAGAAATCTTGGCGGAAGCGGAAGCCTATGCCCGTCAGATCGCGGCCATGGCCGAAGAGCGGGCAGCCCAGATTATGGATGAATTGGGCATTGTCCGGCAGGCCGAGGCAGAAGCCCAGCAAATTCGCCAGCAATTGCGCCAGGAGTGCGAAAGCTTGCAGCAGCAGACCCTTTCCGAGGTGGAGCAACTGAAGCAGCAGGCCCGCCGGGAGTTGGATGAGATGCGCCAAGCAGCCCTGACGGAGCAGCGGGAAATCCAGCAGGAAGCCGATACCTACGCCGATCAGGTGTTGGGGGATATTGAGCATAAGCTGTCCGATATGCTGCGGGTGATTCGCAACGGTCGCCAGCAGTTGCACCGCGATCAGAAATAGGACCCCACCACCATGGTTTATGCCGTACCACTTTTGGAGCGCCCCCTCTGGGTTAACCTCGACTCAGTACAGTTGAGCGACGAGCAGTTTTACCGGCTCTGTGGGGCCAATCCAGAGTTACAGTTAGAGCGCGATCGCTGGGGGAATTTAATGGTTATGGCACCTGTGGGGGGAGAAAGTGGCAATTGGGAACTGGAGCTTGGGGCCGATGTGACGCTGTGGAACCGCCAAAGTCAGCAGGGCAAGGTCTTTAGTTCTTCGACGCTGTTTAAGTTACCGATCGGCAGCGATCGCAGCCCCGATGTGGCCTGGGTGGAACGATCGCGCTGGGAAAGCCTCAGCCCAGAGCAGCGCCAGAAATTTGTGCCCCTTGCACCGGATTTTGCCCTAGAGCTACGATCGCCCAGCGATAGCTTGCAAAATCTCCGGGAGAAGATGCAGGAATACCTCGATAGCGGTGTGCGGCTGGCCTGGTTAATCAACCCCCAGGATCAGGAAGTGGAAATCTACCGTCCGGGGCAGGATAAAGAAGTGCGATCGCTCCCCACCACGCTTTCCGGCGAAGATGTCCTAGAGGGGTTTGAGTTGGCGATCGATCGCTTTCCTAGCTAGGTTTACTCCAGTGTGCCAGTCAGTGGGAGAATGACCATGGTTTATACAGAACCGCGTTTAGAGCGTCCCCTTTGGGTTAACCTCGACTCAGTACAGTTGAGCGACGAGCAGTTTTATCGACTCTGTGGGGCCAATCCAGAGTTACAGTTAGAGCGCGATCGCTGGGGGAATTTAATTGTTATGGCACCTGTGGGGGGAGAAAGTGGCCGATCGGAGGCGCGATTAACCATTGTGATCGGCAATTGGAACCTACAAACCGATCGGGGTGAGGTGTTTAGTTCTTCGACACTGTTTAAGTTGCCGATCGGCAGCGATCGCAGCCCCGATGTGGCCTGGGTGGAACGATCACGCTGGGAAAGCCTAACTCCAGAGCAGCGCCAGAAATTTGTGCCCCTTGCGCCGGATTTTGCCCTAGAGCTACGATCGCCCAGCGATAGCTTGCAAAATCTCCGGGAGAAGATGCAGGAATACCTCGATAGCGGTGTGCGGCTGGCCTGGTTAATCAACCCCCAGGATCAGGAGGTGGAAATCTACCGTCCGGGGCAGGATAAGGAAGTGCGATCGCTCCCGACGACCCTTTCTGGCGAAGACGTGCTAATTGGCTTTGAATTGGCGATCGATCGCTTCCCCCTACCCTAAAATTCCCTCGTTCCCATGCAATCCCCATCCCTCGTTCCCATGCTCTGCGTGGGAACGTCTTCCAGACGCTCTGCGTCCAGTCCGGTGCAAGGGTTACCCAGGAAAACAGAGGGCGCTGGAGCGCCTAGGCCACATCAACACACACCACAATCCCCTGACCCGTGCAACCATAGAGGCGATGATCCCCCTCGCCCAAAGCCACCACCGACCCGGCCCCCAAATCATAGCGCTGGCAGACTTGGCCTTGGAGAGTCAGTTGGGTCACCGCTCCACTCCAATCCCCAACCCAAAGGCACCGCCCTTGATCCCCCAGAATCAGGCAGTAGGGCATTTCTGGCAACTGGTCCCAGGCTTGGAGGGGCGGAGGTTGGGTTGGATCGCCGGTGTTGTCCAAAGCATAGATTCGGCGATCGCCACAGGCCACCACAATCCCGTCTGAAGTGAGGCACCCACACAGGACCGGACTAGCCAGGGGCTGGTACCAATGGCGGGAGCCGGTTGCCAAATCGTAGGCACTCACCCCGTGGTAGTGGCCCTGGTACAAGATATTGCCCCGAATTTGCAGGAAATAGCCCTGCCAGCGATCGGCCTGGGGCTGGTGCCAGAGCAGCCGCAAATCCCGATCGAAAGCCCGCAGGTTGCCATAGGCATCGGCTAGGAAAACCTGTTGCTCCGTAGCGGTCAAGGCCGTGATCAGATAGGCATAGAAATCCCTCGATGGCCGCAGATCTTCCAGGGGCTGAGGGATTTTGTTGGTGAGGTCATAGAGGTAACCATCCTCGCAACTGACCCAGGGAGCCGCCGAGGGGTCTTCCAGGTTAGCGACAAAGCGCCGCCCGCCCTTGGGTAACGTGTAAAACTGGATCGGTTCCCCCTGGGCATTGAGGACGAGAATTTGGCCATCCCGATCGCAGACCCAGCAGCCCTGCTCATTGACCCACAGATCCGCCGAGGGAATCGTCCAAGTCCCTTTGGTGTTCGGCACCGGGTATTTCCAGATCCGACGATCGCAGACCGGAGAGGGCGGATTGAGGGAGCGGGTAAAGGCCGTGCTTTTGCCCCAAGTGGCTAAAATTTTTTCTGGCAGAATCGGGGGAGATTCCTGGAGATTAAGGCTTAAACTATCCCAATAACAGCCCTCTAGGGTGAAAAAAGGGATATCCGCTAGCTCTGGGAAGTCTTGCCGATTTAATAACTGGTCTGGCATCTCAGCATGGCCATAGTCATAGGTAAAAGCCCGTAGGCTTTCCCCCGGCATCCCCGGAAACATCAACCCCGCCACTAGCCCCGTCTCAGCACTCTGGAGCAGAAGGCGATTGTTGGCGGATCGATAAGCGTAGAATTGTGGTTCTGTCATCAATGATCCTCCACCAAACGCTTAATCTCTCCATAGGGCCGATAAAATCCCCCTTGGTTGGCCTCCCGCAGTTCTGAGACCCAGTAGCGATCGCCCTCCTGACGTAAGTCGCGGGGAAACTGAACATGCCAATGGCGATGATAACCGGCGGATAGGGGCCGGATGCGGAGTTTCTGACCCTCTCGAACACAGTCCAAAACCACCCCCTGGGCAGGTTGGCGGATGGTTTCGAGGGCAGTTGCCACGGGGGTTGGGCTGGCACTGGTGGCGGTTGCGGGGAGTGACGATCGCCCAGGGGCTACCGTAGCCGCAGCCAACCGGAAACAGACCAAGCCCCCCAAGTTCGTGACCCCGTAGAGATGCTCCTGAAAATACTGGAGGGACTGGATCGAGCCGCATCCCGTAGCTTGTTTCCAGAGGAGTGTGCCTTGGCAGTCAAAGCCATAGAGAAAGGCAGAGCTATCCGCCGCAAAGACCCGATCGCCCGTGCTATCTGTTGTACAGGCATAGACCGAAGCACCACAGTCGTAGGACTGAAGCAAATCGCCGTTTTTGCTCAAAACCTGAATCTTTTTGCCGCTGGTCGCCACATAGAGACGATCGTCTGGCCCTTGGCCCCCTTGGCACCCAAACAGCACCTTACCCTGGGTGACCTGTTGCCAGCAAGGACAACCCGACCCCAACTCATAACCAGTTACCCCCTTACTGTGACCGTGGTAAAAGCCCTGGGAGTCAGCACAGAGCATCCAGCCTAGTTTCCCTGGACTGAGGCGATCCCAGAGGGTTTCCCCCTCAGAATCCACCACAGTCAACCCCCCATTGGCATCGGACACCCCCAAGGTGCCATCTTGGATCGCAAGGGCAAAAATATCGAGACCCTTCTCCACCTCATAGGCTAGGTAGGGCATCTTGCCCGTGAGATCATAAACACTCCCGTTATCGCAGCCCGCATACACCCAAATATCATCGATAACCAAGCATTTAATCGCATCGGGCAGCTTAAATTGCTGGAGCACCTGTCCCTGGTGATTGAGCTTGAAAACCAGACCTTTTTCCGTCCCTACCCAGCAATGCTCCACCTCGATCGCCAGTCCGAAGGCACTGCCCCCGACCTCAAAGCACCAGAGGCGCTCAAGGGGTTCAGGGGGAGCTACAGGGGCTGGAGCCACAGCCGGTTGAGGCGGAGGGGTGGGGGAGGGAGACGGTTTGCGAGGGGTTTTGGTCCTAGAGGTTTTTGCGGCGGGGGATTTTGCGGTTAAAGCGCTGGGAACTGGGTTGGGAGAGGCTGGGCTAGGGGAATTTTGGACTTCTTGGTAGCCTTTGCGCTGTTTTTCGCGGATTTTCTTCTGGGCATCAGCCTGGGCAGCAGCAGCACTGGCATAGGTCTTCACCTGGGTACTCCCAACGGTGCTAACCCGTCCATAGCGCACGGTCAGGGTCGATCCCACCACGGTCACTTCATAAAATTTGTGGCTGTTCTGGCTAGGATCAAAAAATTCCAAATAACAGAAGAGATCGGCCATAGGGCAAGTATAGAGGAGACAGAAGAACAGATTCCAGTTGCTAGACCAGTCCGGGGGCGAATTGGGGGCATAACCGGGGCAACCATGGGGGAATTCCCCTCGTTCCCCTCGTTTTCCCCTCGTTCCCATGCTCTGCGTGGGAACGTCTTCCAGACGCTCTGCGTCCAGTCCGGTCCCCTCGTTCCCATGCTCTGCGTGGGAACATCTTCCAGACGCTCTGCGTCCAGTCCGGTCCCCTCGCTCCCATGCTCTGCGTGGGAACGTCTTCCAGACGCTCTGCGTCCAGTCCGCTGCGAAGGTGTGGAGTGTCCAGGGAGACAGAGGGCGCTGGAGCGCCTAGGGAGGAATTTCCACACAGAGCGTGGGAACTAGGATGTTCTGGCGTGGGAACTAGGAAAACTGGGATGCACTCCACAAAAATGGGGAGAAGTGGGGAGAAGTGGGTTAGGCGATCGGGGGTAAGGTCCAGCCCGAACTAAAAAAAGACTGGGCCGTGAGATTGTATTGCAGCGGCGTGATTGTAATGTACTTAAGCTGAATCGCTTGCGCATCCGTCATCACCTCCGGCGGCGCATCGGGATCAATCACTTCCTCCAAAACCTCCCCCGCCAGCCAAAAATAGGAATTCCCCCTCGGATCCAGCCGCTTCTCAAAGGTATCCACATAGCGCCGCACCCCTTGCAGCGTCAGTTGCACCCCCGCAATCTCCGCCGCAGGCACCGCCGGAATATTGACACTAAGCAACACCGCCTCCGGCAACGGGTTGGCCTGGAGATGGGGGATGAGGCGACAGGCAAAATCCGCCCCCACCTGAAACTTGCGATCGGTAAAGGCTGCTAAGCTAAAGGCCACACTGGGAATGCCCTCGATCGTCCCCTCCATCGCCGCCGAAACCGTCCCCGAATAGAGCACATCGCTGCCCAAATTCGGCCCGTGGTTAATGCCGGAAAAGACAAAATCCGGCGGCTCCTCTAGGAGTGCCCCTAGGGCCAGCTTGACGCAATCCGAAGGCGTTCCCGAACAGGCCCAAGCGGTGACAGTGGGGGCAAAGACATGATCGATCGCCTCCGCCCGAATGGGTTTATGCAAGGTGAGGCCGTGGCCCGTGGCCGATCGTTCCCGATCGGGACAAACCACCGTCACCCGATACCCCGCCGCCGCCAACGTATTGGCCAAGGTCCGGATACCCTGGGCAAAAATGCCATCATCATTGCTGACTAAAATATGGGGAAAGGTAGAGACCATAGACGTTCCAATTACAACAAGCCTGCTTACGGGCATACCTTGAGGTTGGGGGAGGACCGCATCGGTAGGGGCAATCCCCCCGTGGTTGCCCCGGTTTTGGCCCCAAGAGGGTCGGCACGGGGGCACGACCCCTACCCAAACCCCTCAATTGGAACTGCCCCTGAATCCCAGGCTGCGTCCCCCACCTACAGCAAACCGGCAAAGTGCAAGGGGCCATGGCCGCTGATCATTTCCACCAACAGCGCAATAAATCCCACCATCGCCAGCCGCCCGTTCCACACCTCCGCAGCACTGGTAATGCCCCACTCCCAGCGCTCCTGGGGATACATCTTGGCGCAGCGGGGCGGATGAATGACCTCCTCTAGGGTGAGGCTGGGGTTATCGAGGGATTCCTGGACCAGATTGGCCAAATCTTCAATAAAGGCCGGGTGGCTATTGAGGGCCGGAACCCGCTGGAAGCTTTCAATGCCCAGCTCCTCCGCCTGCTCCCGAAACTCAATGTCTAGCTCCTGGAGCGTTTCGATATGCTCCGAGACAAAGCTAATGGGCACCACCAAAATATCCTTAACCCCCTGGGCCGCTAAGTTCTGGAGGGCAGCTTCGGTGTAGGGTTTGAGCCACTCCACTGGCCCGACCCGACTTTGGTAGGCCAGGGTATAGGCATTGGGCCGCCCTAGGGTTTGCATAATTTGCTGGGTGCAGTCCTCAATCTCGCGCTGATAGGGATCCCCCGCTTCTTCCACATAGCTCACCGGTACCCCATGGGCACTGAAAAAGACATGGACCCGATCGGGGTTGGGGTGTTGGTCCAGTTCTTGGGCAATGAGGCTGGCCATGGTTTTGAGGTAGCCCGGACGGCGATACCAGGAGGGCACCACGGTGTAGTCAATTTGCCGAAAGCCTTGGTCTTCGTAGCGCAGTCGTTCCAACAGCCGGAAACTGGAGCCGCTGGTACTGATGGAAAACTGGGGATAGAGGGGGAGGATGACGAGGCGATCGATGCGATCGCGCTTGATGCGGGCAACGGCCTCCTCGGTGAAGGGATGCCAATAGCGCATCCCAATGTAAACCTTGGCCTCTAGGTCTCTTTGGTGCAGCGTCTCTTGGAGGGCTGTGGCCTGTTCCTGGGTAATGCGGCGCAGGGGAGACCCGCCCCCGATCAGTTGGTAATTTTCCTGGGAATGACGACTCCGGCTGAGGGAAATGAGCCAAGCCAGAGGCTTTTGCAGCCAGGGGAAGGGAAGACGGATAATTTCGGGATCGGAGAATAAATTAAACAGAAAAGGGCGAACATCGTCGATCCGCTCCGGTCCACCTAGGTTTAAGAGTAAGACCCCTACACGACCCATAAATCTTTTCTACCGCCTTGCTAAGCGTGTTCCTGTGTGTGGTTGACATCGAGCTGTCCGGGCAACGGCGAGAAACCAAAGGGCGGTTGACGCGGGTGCCGTGTGGACGAGTGTTAAATAAAGAGTGCCCCAAACGAAAGAGTGCCCCAAACCGGATCAAACTCAATTGACCCAAGGGGAACTGGGCATCTTTGGGGAAGGTGGACGCGATCGCGGGGAGCCAGCATCCCTTAAGCCCCCCCTAGGGTCATCCGCTCTTCGTTACGTATTTTAACAATTTAAAGGCATTTGGTCATCGTCAA